>DVOP01000075.1 GCA_018713465.1 Candidatus Alectryocaccobium stercorigallinarum
AGTGCCGCTGAATTGATTTGCGGTTTCTCAAAATTTTGTTAAAATCAAAAATTCATAATTGACAATGTTTTTTTGCAGTGCTATAGTGGCAGGCGAAAAGGCAAAGACGTCTTTTATGGGTAAAACCATACAAGCGTCTTTGTCTTTTTTTGTTTGCTTTTTAAATTTATTTAGCTGCGAAGAGTTTGCAAATGGAGTGAATGGAGGAAAGATTATGCGACTTACACCTAAAGAGCAGGAAAAGCTTATGCTGCATTTGGCCGGTAATCTTGCAAAAGAAAGGAAAGCAAGAGGACTTAAGCTGAATTATCCGGAAGCTGTGGCGTATATCAGCTCGGAGCTTATGGAAATGGCAAGGGACGGAAAGAAAGTAACTGAGTTAATGCAGCTTGGAGCCGGACTGCTGAAAAAAGAAGACGTCATGGACGGCGTAGCCGACATGGTAGCGGAGGTTCAGGTAGAAGCGACATTTCCGGACGGAACGAAAATGGTTACTGTCCACAACCCGATCAGATAGGAGGTAATGCGATGAAGATAGGTGAAATAATGGCGCAGGACAGAGAGATAACGCTGAACGACGGTAAGAAAACGGTTGTGCTGACCGTAGCGAATATGGGCGACCGTCCGGTACAGGTAGGTTCGCATTATCATTTTTTTGAGGTGAATAAATGCCTTTCATTCGACCGTGAAAAGGCTTACGGATATCATCTGGATATACCGTCAGGGACGTCGGTACGTTTTGAGCCGGGCGAGGAGAAAAGCGTGCAGCTTACGGAACTTGGAGGAACTAAAAGGGTTTTCGGACTTAACGATCTGACATGCGCGCAGGCTGCTGAAGCAACGAAACAGGCGGCGCTCGATAAGGCGGCGGAAAAAGGATTTATCAGATAAAACGGGAGGCTTAAGATGAGTGTAAAAATATCCGGTGAAAAATACGCAATGATGTACGGCCCTACAACGGGAGATAAGGTACATCTCGGAGATACGGGGCTTATCCTTGAGGTTGAGAAGGATTATACGACTTACGGTGATGAAAGCAAGTTCGGAGGCGGAAAGACTCTGCGCGACGGCATGGGTCAGTCGGTAACGACGACGAGCGAGAGCGGAGATCTTGACCTTGTTATAACTAACTGCCTGATCGTGGACTATACGGGAATTTATAAAGCCGACATAGGGATCAAGGACGGAAAGATCGCGGGTATCGGCAAGGCGGGAAATCCGTCTATCATGGATGGAGTAACGCCCGGAATGACGGTGGGTGCGTCGACGGAAGCGCTTGCAGGCGAGGGGCTTATCCTTACTGCGGGAGGACTCGATACCCATATACATTATATTTCGCCTCAGCAGATAGACTGCGCGCTGTTCAGCGGAGTAACGACGATGATAGGCGGAGGAACAGGACCTGCGGACGGAACGAACGCGACTACATGTACGCCCGGACCGTGGAATATTGAAATGATGTTAAAAGCGGCAGAAGAATATCCGATGAATATAGGCTTTCTTGGAAAAGGAAACTGTTCCGACGAGAAGGCGCTTGTCGAGCAGATAAAAGCCGGTGCAATGGGACTTAAGCTGCACGAGGACTGGGGAAGCACGCCTGCGGCGATAGATCATTGCCTTAACGTAGCCGATGAGTATGACGTGCAGGTCGCAATACATACGGACACACTCAACGAGGGCGGCTGTGTTGAAGATACTCTCGCGGCCATTGCGGGACGCACCATACACACATATCATACAGAAGGTGCGGGCGGCGGACATGCGCCGGATATCATTCGTGCGGCGGCTGCACCGAACGTACTGCCGTCTTCCACAAACCCGACAATGCCATATACGGTAAATACGCTTGATGAGCACTTGGATATGCTTATGGTATGTCACCACCTCGATAAGAGGATACCGGAGGACGTGGCTTTTGCGGATTCGCGTATCCGTCCGGAGACTATTGCGGCTGAGGATGTGCTTCAGGATATGGGCGTGTTCAGTATGATGAGTTCTGATTCACAGGCTATGGGACGTGTAGGCGAGGTCATTACAAGAACGTGGCAGACAGCAAGCAAGATGAAGGAAGAGCGCGGAGAGCTTCCGGAAGATGCGGGACACGGAAACGATAACTACAGGATAAAACGATATATTTCAAAATATACTATCAATCCGGCTGTTACGCATGGAGTGAGCCGGTATGTAGGTTCCGTAGAGAAGGGTAAATTCGCGGATCTTGTGCTTTGGAATCCGGCGTTTTTTGGAATCAAGCCTGACATCATAATCAAGGGCGGAATGATAATAGCTTCCAAAATGGGAGACGCGAATGCGTCTATACCGACATGCGAGCCTGTAATGTATAAGCATATGTTCGCGGCTCACGGAAAAGCAAAGTATGATTCATGCATTACATTTGTGTCAAAGGCAGCCATGGAGGAAGATGTAAAAGACAAATACGGTCTTGAAAAAACAGTGCTTCCGGTATCGGGCTGTAGGGATATCGGCAAAAAGGATATGAAATACAATGATTCAACGCCTGATATCTCGGTAAATCCGGAGACATACGAGGTGCGCGTCGACGGAGAGCATATCACGTCAAAGCCCGCTGAAAAACTGCCGCTGGCACAGCTTTACAGCCTGTTTTAACAAACGGCTGCAAGGCAGTAATAACAATAAGAGGAGGAATGAAAAATGCTTGGTGTTTGTCTGCTTTTTGTAGGAATAGTCCTTATAAACAACGGCATGTGCTCGCTGTATAAGCTGGACGGAAAAGCTACGGCCGTTATGAACATACTGACCGGAGGGCTTTCTGTATTTATAAACGCGTTGAACCTTATTCAGGGCAATTATTACGCTGCCGGAACAGGACTTCTTTTCGGATTCACATATCTGTTCGTAGCGTTTATGAAGCTTGGAAAGCTCAGTCCGATACCGTTCGCGTGGTTCTCGACATTTGTTGCCGTGAACGCCGTGGTTTTCGGAACGATAGAAGGAATAACCGGAAGCGCTGCGCTCGGGATAACTCCGGACTGGAGATGGGCTGCGATATGGTATTTGTGGGCGATCCTTTGGGGAACTGCCTTTGTAGAGGATATCTGCGGAAAGAAGCTTGGCAAATTCGTACCGGTGCTGCAGGTGGCTGAAGGCGTAGTTACGGCGTGGATACCGGGTCTTCTTATGATAATAGGAATGTGGTAATTATGATCTGTGAAAAAATTTTAGGAACTTTAGATAACAGCAAAGCAAACTCGAAATCAGTTGAATATGTCGACTTCGACTGGGAGGACGCGTTTAAAAAGCTGCATAAAAAGGTTACGGACAAAGGAACTGAGATTGGAATACGTCTTGACGATACCGTGCTTACAAGGGGAATAAGGGATAACGATATATTTTATGAGGACGGTTCAAAGATAATAGCAGCGCGTATACTGCCTTGCAAAATGATTCGCGTCAGAGTCAGGCCGGACCATATGTTTATGACCGCGAAGGTATGTTATGAGATAGGAAACCGCCATGCGCAGCTTTTTTACGGCGGCGGTGAAAACGAATTCCTCACAATATACAATGAGCCAATGCTTTTAATGCTTTCTAAGCTGCACGGGATTGAAACCGAGGTCATAACGGTCAAACCTGATTTTGAAAAGAGGATATCGTCGGGCGCTCCCGGACATCATCATTAAGGACATGAACTTATGGAAAAACAAAGCTTGCTGAGCAGGTTTTTGCTGCTTCAGATAAATGATTCGCAGTTCCCGATCGGAGGATACTCGCATTCTTACGGACTTGAAACTTATATACAGCAGGGTATCGTCCGGGATCTGAAGACGGCGGAGGAATATATCCGCCGCCGTCTTAAATATAATTTTGCGTATTCGGATCTTTTGGCTGTGCGTCTTTCATATGAAGCCGCCTGCCGTGAAGATACATTAGGATTAAAACGGCTTGCAGAGATGATGGAGGCTTCAAGGATACCGAAAGAGATAAGGGAGGCGTCAAAAAGGCTTGGGAGCAGATTTATTAAAACGCTTGAAAAAATGAGCGTATCATGGGCGAATCCTTTTGCGGCGGCGTATCTTATTACGGAAAAGAAAGAGCTTTGCCAGCCGTGTGCTTACGGGATAGCATGCGCGGCAGCCGGTATAGGCAGAAACGAGGCGATGGAGTATTTTATTTACTCACAGACGGCGGCGATGGTCACTAACTGTGTTAAGCTTATACCGCTCAGCCAGTCCGACGGACAGCGTATCTTATCGGAAATGTATCCTCTTTTTGAGGAAGTACTGGATACTGCGCTCAGCACCAAAGAAGAAATGCTGTGCGCCGCAACGCCCGCGTTCGACCTGCGCAGCATACAGCACGAAACGCTGTACTCAAGGTTGTATATGTCATGATACAAGGCTCGAAAAGTCATACTTTTATGCTTGCATAAAAAAGTATGACCTTGAGAGCCGAACAAACATGAGGAAGCAGCCATTTTCCGTGGGAAAATGAGCGATTCCGAATGGTTGTAGTATTGCGGGAGCATGGAATGCGGAGCAATACGTAGTATCATGACTAAAAAATGAAAGGAAATATAAATAATATGGCATTTGTTAAAATTGGCGTCGCCGGTCCTGTAGGTTCCGGCAAGACCGCATTGATAGAAGCGCTTACGCGCAAAATGTCAAAGGATTACAGCATAGGCGTTATCACAAACGATATTTATACAAAAGAAGACGCCGAATTTCTGGCTAAAAACAGCGTAATGCCGCCGGAAAGGATAATAGGCGTCGAAACAGGAGGCTGTCCGCATACGGCCATACGCGAAGACGCTTCCATGAATTTGGAGGCCGTAGATGAAATGATGGAACGCTTCCCGGATATCGAGCTGCTGTTTATAGAAAGCGGCGGCGACAATCTTTCGGCTACATTTTCGCCTGAGCTTGTAGACGCGACGATCTTTGTCATAGACGTGTCCGAGGGAGATAAAATACCGAGGAAAGGCGGACCGGGCATAACAAGATCTGACTTGCTTGTTATAAATAAGATCGATCTTGCGCCTTATGTAGGGGCAAGCCTTGAGGTTATGGAAAGAGATTCACGCAAAATGCGCGGCGAGCGTCCGTTCATATTTACAAATATACGCGGCGGCGAAAATGTCGGCGACGTCATAGCGTGGATAAAAGAAAACGTGCTTTTAGAAGGAATGTGACGAATGGATATCAATCAGTTCGGCAGAACGTCAAAACTGGATCTGACAGCGGCGGTGAAGGACGGGAAAACATGCATAGAGGATATGTCGTTTACGGCGCCGTATAAAGTAATGCTCCCGTTTGAAAAGAAAAACGGAGGCTTGAGCGTAATGCTCATGTCGGCGTCAGCCGGTATAATGGAAGGCGACAGGCAGGAATTTACATTCGATATCAAAAGCGGCGCATATCTGGAGTTTATTTCCCAGTCATATGATAAAGTCCATCAGATGAACGGCGGCTGCGCTAAAAGGGTCACGCATATAAAGGTCGATGAAAACGGAACATTTTTTTATGATCCGCAGCCTATGATACCGTTTAGGGCTTCAGCGTTTGAGAGCAAAATGCAAATAGAGCTTAAGGATAAGACAGCGCGCTTCTGGCTGAGCGAGATCTTTTCATGCGGAAGATACGCCAGGGGAGAAATGTTTGAATACAGGTTTTATCACAATCTTGTAGAGATAAAGCGCGAAAACAGGCTTATATACAGGGACAACACACGTTTTGAGCCTGAAATATTCGATATGTCAGGAATGGGGATGTATGAGGGATATACTCATTTGTTGAACATATTTGTTACGCGCCCGGAAAACGCCGCAGCTTTTTTGAATGATGTGAGAGACTATTTAAGCGAAAAAGAAAGCATAGCCGCAGGTATAACCGAGCTTTCGGACGGAGACTTTGCCGTGCGTGTGCTTGGAATGCGGGCGCAGAGGCTTGAGGAGATAAACAGTAATATAAAAAAGCTGTATGAAAATACGGGTGTGAAGACGATTGACTAATCATTTTTAAAATAATATAATATGAACTGCAATTGCGCGGCACGAAGCCGGCGTTTCCGACGCAGACGCGTCGACGAAGGACATTTTTAGAAATATTATTTGAATTTTATGCTAAGAAAGCACCCGGATCATCTGAAGAAGATCGGCGCTTTCTTTTTTTGAGGAAATTAAAATGAAATTAAAAAGGTTGACAGCATTTGCCGCGGCTTTTGCGGCGGCAGCCGTGCTTTGCGCCTGCGGAAGTTCGGATCCGTCAGCGGCAACATCATCAGGCAGCGCTTCGGAGGGCTCATACGAGAATACAGAAAAAGGCGATACGGCGGCCGTATCAGATGAGAACAAAAAAGACAGCGTAGTGATAGCTATCGGTTCTGAACCGGAAACCCTTGATCCCACGCAGGGCTGGGGGCACGGTAATTCTCCGATAGTACAGAGCACGCTTGTTAAATACAATGCGGAGCTTGAGTTTGAAAACGATCTGGCATCGGACTACAGTCTTTCCGACGATGGTTTAACATGGACATTTACCTTAAGAGACGATGCGTATTTTACAGACGGAGAAAAAGTGACGGCCGAAGACGTGGCGTTTACTCTTGAAACGGCAAAAGAGGCACAGGGCTCCGTTGACCTTACATATATGGAAAGCGCCAAGGCGGCTGATGAGTCGACTGTAGTAATAACGCTGTCACAGCCTACATCTATTTTTCTGAATACGCTTGCTTCCGTAGGCATAGTTCCGGAGCATGCGTACAGCGAGGACTACGGCAGGAACCCGATAGGGTCGGGACCGTATAAATTTGTGGAATGGCGTCCGCAGGAGCAGATAGTCTTTGAGGCGAATGAGGATTATTACGGAGGCGTTCCGGCAATTAAAAACGTAACGGTCGTATTCATGTCTGAGGACGCGGCGCTTGCGGCGGTGCAGGCAGGAGAGGTGGACGTAGCGTATTCATCTGCTTCGTTCGGCAATATCGAGGTCAGTGGATATCATGTGGAAGCTATTGCTTCGGCAGACAACAGAGGCTTTACGCTTCCGATGGAGCCGGATACTGGAAAAACAACTGAAAGCGGAGCGCCGATAGGAAACGATGTGACATGCAATATCGAAATACGCCAGGCAATAGCCTACGCCATAGACAGGCAGCAGATAGCGGATACGGTCCTTAACGGATTCGGAAGGCCGGCGTATTCCGAAAACGACGGAATGCCGTGGAACAATCCCGAAGTTGCGATCGAAACAGATGTGGAATATGCGAAAAAGCTTTTATCCGACGCAGGCTGGGAGGATACCGACGGGGACGGCATAGTTGAAAAAGACGGAGTCAAAGCCGAGTTTTCATGCCTGTATCCCGCGGACGATTCGGCGCGTCAGGCGATAGCTATGGCTGCGGCGCAGCAGGTAAAGGAAATAGGCATACAGATAAATGTAGAGGGAACGAGCTGGGACGACATCACACAGCGCATGTTTTCGGAGGCGGTAATGATGGGCTGGGGCTCGTCAAGCCCGAACGAGACATATTATCTGTACAGATCGGAAGGCGCATATCTTGATGATTTTTATAATCCGGAAGGATATATGAGCGATGTGACGGACGGATATCTTGACGCTGCCATGGAAGCTTTGACTGCAGAAGAAGCTAATGAAAACTGGCAGAAGGTGCAGTGGGACGGAACCATGGGAACAGCCATGCAGGGCGAATGTCCGTGGGTATGGATAGTAAATTTGGATCACGTTACGTTTGTCAGGGACGGACTTTCGATCGGAGACCAGCCGCTTCACGGACACGGTCACGGACTCCCTCTCATACAGAATCTTCAGGAGTGGAGCTGGGAGTAACGTAGATCTAATTAGGCCGCCGGCAGTAGCGAAGGATAAATCGAAATGCTGGCGGCGCAGATGTTTATATTGATTTTACAGCAGGGTGGAAGGTTTTTTGAAAAATATAATCAGCCGGCTTGCCGGAATTTTAGTCAAAAACATAATAAAGACTGTTTCTATTTTGTTCGCTGTGAGCATTATCACATTTATTTTAGTAAATGCTTCGCCGGTGGAGCCCGTTCAGCAGTATATTTTAAATATGGGTTCGGCGGTTTCGCAGGAGCAGCGTGAAGAAATAGAAGAGTACTGGGGCGTGGACGAGCCTCCGGCCCAAAGATACGTCAACTGGATCTCGGGCGTGGCGCGCGGAGATCTTGGGGAATCATCGCTTTACCGCAGGCCGGTCGCGGATATAATTTCCGAAAGGTTTTTAAATTCACTCGCGCTTATGATAAGCTCGTGGATACTGTCAGGCGTGATAGGCTTTGTACTTGGCTGCGTCATGGGAATGAACAGGAACGCCTTGTCGGACAAGATAATAAAAAAGATATGCTACACGCTAAGCTCGATACCGGCGTTCTGGCTCGGGCTCGTATTCCTTATCGTTTTTTCGGTGTGGCTCGGCTGGTTCCCGATAGGCTTTTCAAGTCCCATAGGGGTTTTGAGCAGCGACGTTACGATATGGCAGAAGATATATCATCTGATCTTGCCGGCTCTGACGCTGAGCTTTGTATCTTTTTCAAATATCGCGCTTCATACGAGGCAGAAGCTTATCGACGTGCTTAACAGCGATTATGTCCTGTTCGCGAGGGCAAGGGGCGAGAGCGAATGGTCGATACTTAAAAGGCATGGATTGAGGAATATTTTGATACCTGCGCTGACGCTTCAGTTCGCGTCTTTCGCAGAGCTGTTCGGCGGCTCGGTTCTGGTCGAAAACGTATTCAGCTATCCGGGACTTGGAAGCGCGGTCGCAGCGGCGGGACTCAATTCGGACGTGCCGCTTTTGCTTGGTATAACTCTGTTTTCAACCTTGTTCGTATGCGTCGGAAATATGATAGCCGATATGCTGTACGGAGTTGTAGATCCGAGGATCAGGGAGGTGAGAGAATGAAAAAACTCAACCTCAGAAAAAGACTGGTGATATTTACGGTCATATGTGCGGCCGTGCTGGTTACGATATATGTGCTCGGAATTTGCATTCCCGAAAGCGCCGTTTCCGGGAATTATCTGGAAGCGTATCAGCCTCCGTCTTTTGAACACTGGTTTGGAACAGACGCCTTGGGAAGAGACGTATTCATGCGGACACTTAAAGGACTTTCCATAAGTATGACGATAGGAATTGCAGCTTCGCTTATAAGCGCGGTAATTGCCGTGCTTGCGGGTATAGCCGCGGCGACCGGCTCAAAAGGCGTGGACGCCTTTATAAACTGGATCATAGACCTTGTCATGGGAGTGCCGCATATCGTTTTGGTACTGCTTATTTCATTTGCGCTTGGACGGGGATTAAAAGGCTTGCTGATAGGTATTGCGGCGACGCACTGGTGTTCTTTGGCGCGGCTTATACGGGGCGAGGTGCTTCAGCTGCGTTCTCAGCAGTATGTAGCCGTATCGCGCAAGCTTGGAAAATCGAGCGGCTGGATACTTGTCAACCATCTTTTGCCGCATTTACTGCCGCAGTTTTTAGTGGGGCTTATACTTATGTTTCCGCATGCGATACTGCACGAGGCCTCGGTTTCGTTTTTAGGCTTCGGGCTTTCACCGGAGCAGCCGGCTATCGGGATAATGCTTTCGGAAAGCATGAGATATCTTTCTTCGGGCATGTGGTGGACAGCCTTGCTTCCGGGAGTAATGCTAGTTCTGATAGTGCTTTTGGTTGATAAAACAGGAGACAACCTGCGTATGGCGCTCGATCCGTACAGCGCGCAGCAGTAAACTGATAGATTTCTTAGAACAGGGATTTTTAATGGAACAGCGTAAAGATACATTACTTGAAATACACGATCTGTCGATCGCATTCCGTATGTACGATAAGGGACTGGAGCAGTCTGAACTTCAGGTCATATCGGATCTTTATTTGTCGGTGCGAAGAGGCGAGATAGTGGCTGTCGTCGGCTCCTCTGGCTCGGGCAAAAGCCTGCTTGCGTCCGCGATCTTGGGGATACTGCCGGATAATGCCGTTGTAAAAGGGCACCTTCACTATAAAGGAGAAGAACTTACGGCCGACCGTCAGAAGCAGCTCAGAGGAAGCGAGATAGCGCTTGTACCGCAGTCGGTAGCGTTTCTAGATCCGCTCATGAAAGTTGGAGCGCAGGTCGACGGGCATAAAAAACATAAACAAACCGGAAAGCGCAGAGGAATATTCAAAAGATTCGGACTGCCGGAAGAGACAGAAAAAATGTATCCGTTCCAGCTTTCGGGCGGTATGGCAAGGCGTGTCCTCGTTTCGACTGCGCTCATAACGGACGCCGAGCTTATAATAGCCGACGAGCCTACGCCCGGAATGAGCCTTTCCCAGGCGCTTGAGGCCTTAAAAATGTTCCGTGAGATGGCTGACGAAGGCAGGGCGGTAGTTCTGATAACTCATGATATAGATCTCGCGGTGGAATTTGCCGACAGAGTCGCGGTTTTTTATGCGGGAACAACTGTAGAGACTGCGTATGCTTCGGATTTTAAAAACGGGCCGGAATTTTTAAGACACCCGTATTCAAAGGCTTTGTGGAGAGCGATGCCACAGAATGGATTTGAGCCGCTTGAGGGTTTTCAGCCATATGCCGGAGAGCTTCCCGAAGGCTGTCTTTTCGCTCCGCGCTGTCCTTATAAAACGGACGAATGTACAAAAAATGTACCGCCGGTGGAGCTTGTACGGGGCGGAGAGGTAAGGTGTTATCATGGCGCTTGAGGCGAAAAACATATATTTCAGATACGGGAAAAAGCTTCCGTGGATCATGGAGGATATGGATTTTAAAATAGAAGAGGGAGAGCGCGTCGCCGTATTCGCGCCGAGCGGATACGGAAAGACTACGCTTGCCATGCTTTTGGCGGGATATTTGAAGCCTGAAAAAGGAGAGATACTGCTCGACGGAAAACCGCTTCCCCCAAAAGGCGTTTGCCCGGTCCAGATGATATTCCAGCACCCCGAAAAGGCGGTAAATCCTCGCTGGAAGCTTAGAAAAATACTGGAAGAGGGCGGAATACCCGATATTAGTCTTCTTGACGCTTTCGGAATAGAGAGCGCATGGCTTGACCGGTATCCGGCAGAGCTTTCAGGAGGAGAGCTTCAGAGATTTTGTATAGCAAGGGCGCTGCTTATAGGAGCGAAATATATAATATGCGACGAGATAAGCACTATGCTCGATACGATAACCCAGGCGCAGATATGGAATGTTGTGCTTGAGGAGGCGAAAAAGAAAAATACGGGCGTTATCGCCATTACGCATAATAAATATCTTGCACAGCGGATATCGACCCGTATAGTTGAATTACAGGCTGATGACATATGATCATCAGCCTGTTTTTAATAGTTGCTTGATTTTTGAAAATGTGCTTTTATTCTGCTTTTTGCTTCTCCTTAGGCAGCAGCAGACTAAGGAGCAGTGATATTACAAAAACACCGGCTACCGCGTTTCCGTTGAACACGTCGCCTATTACAGACGGAAATGCCGCGAAGAAGTTTCCAGACGTCTGTGTAAGGCCTACGCCTATGCAGAATGACAGCGAGACGATTATCATCGTTCTGTCGTCAAATTTGCATTTTTTCAGCATTTTAATGCCTTCGTATATAATAGAGCCGAACATCATTACCGTACAGCCGCCAAGGACGGACTGTGGCAGTGAGTTAAAGAAGGCTCCGAGCGGCGGGAACAGCGAGGCAAGTATCAATACGAGCGCTCCCGTGAGAATGGTAAAGCGGTTGATAACTCCCGTCATAGTGACAAGGCCTACGTTCTGGCTGAAGGATGTCAGCGGAAGACAGCCGAAGCAGCCTGAAATGGCGCTTGAGAATCCGTCTACTGCCAGCGAGCCCTGAAGCTCTTCTGTCTTTATATCGCGTCCTAAGGCTCCGGTGCAGACAGCAGTAGTAGCTCCTGTCGTTTCCGCGGCGGAGACCAGATATATGATAGCGATAGTGAAAAATGCGCCGAGGTCGAATATAGGCTTGTGGTCTGTGAAAAATACGAGCTTAGGCAGACTGAACACGCCTATTTCGTTTATCGTATCGGAAATTCCCGAAAAATCTACCATAGGAGCGATACCCGCAACGGTGAATATAACGCAGAGCAGATATCCGAAGACAAGTCCGACGAGGATATTCAGGTTTTTGTATACGCCCTTTAACAGATAGCGCGAAACAAGGCATACGACAAGGGTAAAAGTGCCTACAAATATATGATACCATGCTCCGAAATCCGGAACGTCGGTTCCGCCGCCCCACGAGTCCATTCCTACCGACAGCAGAGAAAGACCGATCGCGATAACAACGCATGCCGAAACTACAGGCGTTAAAAATCTTTTCCAGTATTTGGCGCTTAAGCCTACGATACCTTCAAAGATACCTCCGGCTATGACAGCGCCGACCATGCCTTCATATCCGAGGTCGGGGTTGGTGCATATAACAAGCAGGCTTCCTAAAAACGTGAAGCTGACGCCCATGACGATAGGCAGCCTTGAACCTATCTTCCATATGGGATAAAGCTGCAGGCAGGTTCCGATACCCGCCGCGAACATGGCGCACTGCAGCAGCGATGTGATCTCGGCGGAAGACAGGTGCTCGCCTGTGCCCTGTACGATCGCTGCGCCGCATACGATAAGTACCGGAGCGAGGTTGGCTACAAACATCGCGAGCACATGCTGCAGACCGAATGGTATTGCTTTTGAAAGAGGCACCCTGCCGTTCAGCTTATAAATGTTCTCAACGCTTACAGACGGATTTTTTTCTTCTTTATTCATTGTATTTCTATCATCCCCCACTGTGATCCGGTTTTTGATCCGATTATTTAAAAATGAAATATTTTAATCAGAAAAACCGGTTGATTGATTTATTATATGCAAGAAATCAGTATATTTCAATTACAATATGATTTAAGATGTATTTTGGGTGAATCTATTAAATTATATTTGGAAACTGCTAAAATATATTTGAATCTTCATGTGATTTAAGCAAACGCAACCGCCGGTTGACAGATTTATAAGCGTATTTGATGGCGTGCAACCGTTTGCTTTGGTATAATGACGGCGTAAAAGATAAAAGAGAGCTCTCATAGGATCATATAAAAATGGCGCAATGCCGGAAAGAGGGATAAATGATATTAGCGGATAAAATTATAAAGCTACGCAGACAGAGCGGCTTTTCTCAGGAAGAACTTGCGGCAAGACTGAATGTGTCCAGGCAGTCTGTTTCAAAATGGGAGAGCGGTACGTCTATACCGGATCTGAATAAAATAATCAAGCTGAGCGAGATATTCGGTGTAAGTACGGATTATCTTTTAAAGGACGAAATAGAAGATGAAGCTTCCGGATATACAGAAGAATATGAATATAATTATGAAAATAACTCAAAATTGCGCAAAGTCACGTTGCAGGAGGCTGCGGAATATTTAGACGAACAAAGAAAAGGAGCATTCCGTATAGCGTCCGGAGTTGCGCTTTGTATTCTTTCGCCGGTTCCGATGATACTGCTTGGCGGAATAAGCGAAATTATGTCGAGAACGGCATCTGTTTCAGGAAATGTCAGCTATGCGACAGCCGAAGCTGGCATAACAGATGCGGCAGGCGGGATAGGCGTTGTTATTTTATTGGCGATGATAGCGGCTGCCGTAGCTTTATTTATTTCCACAGGGATTAAATTATCAAAATATGAATATCTGGACAAGGAACCGATATCTCCTGAGTACGGCGTCGCGGGTCTGGCCGAAAGCCGAAAAGAAAAGTTTGAAAATACTTATAAAAACAGCATGGTTGCCGG
>DVOP01000076.1 GCA_018713465.1 Candidatus Alectryocaccobium stercorigallinarum
AAGTATTAACCTCCTTACAGGCTTCGGAGGACTTATGACGATGGGTCATGCGGCGTTCTGGGGGATAGGAGCGTATACAGGTGCTATTCTTGCGACAAAGGTTGGCTTAGGAATGGGCGTATCAATGATCGTTGCAGCGATAATAGCCGGATTATTCAGTCTCCTTTTAGGACTGGCGACACTCAGACTTAAAGGATACTTCCTGACGATCGTAACGCTTGGTTTTTGCGAGATAGTGCGACTCGTAGAGCTTAACTTTTCGGATCTTACGGGCGGCGCGCTTGGTATATCCGCTATCCCGAAGCCGAATCTTTTCGGCATACAGATCTCTGACAACAGAGGTATTTACTATATAATGCTCGGACTTGTTGTTCTGGCAGCGGTAATAATATTCAATATCGTATATTCAAGGATAGGTCTTGCTATCCAGTCTGTAAGGGATGACGATATCGCGGCTGCGGCGATGGGCGTAAACGTATTCAGTAGCAGGCTGATTGCGTTCATTGTTTCAGCGATGCTTGCAGGTATATGCGGGGCGTTCTACGCGCATTATATCTCATACATCAGCCCGACGATATTTACGACAAACGAATCTATGAAGATGCTTATAATGACTATCTTCGGCGGACTTGGCTCCATACCGGGAAGTATCATAGGAGCTTCGATCCTTACAGTTATACCGGAAGCTATCAGGGTACTGGCTAAATACAGGAACCTTATCTACGGCGTTATCATCGTCGTATTGATGATGGTTAAACCGGACGGCCTTTTCGGAAGCATAAACTTCAAGTATATGAAGCAGCGTCAGTCGCTCAGTAAGGAAGAAAAGGAAGAAGTTAAAAGAGAGGAGGAGCAGGAATGAGCAGCGTTTTGGAAGTAATCGGCGTAAGTCAGCAGTTCGGCGGACTTAAGGCGCTTTCAGATATAAACATGCACATAGACAAAGGCGAGATCGTCGGCATAATCGGACCTAACGGCGCAGGAAAAACGACTTTGTTCAACGTTGTTACAGGAATGTATAATCCTACAGAAGGCCATGTAAAGATGGACGGAAAAGATATAACCGGACTGAAGCCGTATATCATAGCGCGTCACGGATTCGCGCGTACGTTCCAGAATATAAGGCTGTTTCCGAAGCTCAGTGTTACTGATAACGTAATCCTCGGAATGCACGGACACACTAAAGCAAATCTTTTCGACTGCATATTCAGCACTCCTAAAAAACGCAGGGAAGACGCTGAATGTGAGAAAAAGGCGGAAGAGATATTAAAGATGATGGATCTGTGGGAGGACCGCTACGAGCTGGCGACTTCGCTTCCTTACGGAAGACAGAGACGTCTTGAGATAGCGCGTGCGCTGGCAACCGACCCGAAGCTTCTCCTTCTGGACGAGCCGGCGGCAGGAATGAACGAGCAGGAAACAGAGGATCTGCTTAATACAGTTAAAAAGCTTCAGAGCATGGGAAATACGATACTTCTTATCGAGCACGATATGAAATTCGTTATGAACATTTGCGAAAGGATATATGTCCTTAACTACGGCGAGCTTTTGGCTGAGGGCGATCCCGAGACCGTGCGCAACAACCCGGCGGTAATCGAAGCTTATCTTGGAAAGGAGGACGACTGATATGGCATTGCTTAAATTAGAAAACCTTGTTTCCAATTATGGAAGTATAAAAGCGCTCAAGGGTATTTCATTCGAAGTAAACGAGGGCGAGATAGTAACTCTTATCGGAGCCAACGGCGCCGGAAAATCAACCACGATGAATACGATATCCGGTCTTAAGAATTTAAACGGCGGAAAGATAATATATGACGGACAGGATATTTCAAAATGGGACGCCAGACATAAAGTAAAAGCCGGGATCGTGCTTTCACCGGAGGGACGTCAGGTATTTCCGGACTTTTCGGTATTGGATAACCTGCTTATGGGCGGGTATCTTCAGACCGACAGCAAAAATCAGGAAATGTTAAAAACAGTTTACGACCTGTTCCCGAGACTTAAGGAGAGGGAAAAACAGCCGGCAGGAACGCTTTCAGGCGGCGAGCAGCAAATGCTTGCGGTTGGAAGAGCGCTGATGGGCCAGCCGAGACTTCTTATGCTTGACGAGCCGTCAATGGGTCTTGCGCCGCTTATAGTTAAAGAGATATTTGAGCTTATAAAACGAATAAGAGATATGGGTACGACCGTTCTTCTTGTTGAGCAGAATGCGAGAGTAGCTCTTAAGATATCAGACAGAGCGTACGTTCTGGAAACAGGAAAGATAGTTTTGAGCGGTAAGGCTGAAGAACTGCTCAACTCAGAAGAAGTTCAGAAGGCTTATCTGGGTATTTAAGGAGGAAGACATGGTAAATGTTTTGATAGTTGGCTGCGGCGGTATTGCGGGTCTTCGCCATATACCGGCGTTGAAAGTCAATCCGGACGCAAAGCTTTACGGCTTTATAGACGGAGCGCCGGGAAGAGCGGCTGCAAAAGCCGAAGAATGCGGCGGAAAAGTATTTGAATCGTTGGAAGAAGCGCTGAAAGACCCGGCGATCGACGCGGTAATAGTATGCACTCCGGCGCGTTCGCATTGTGATATTTCGGTTGCGGCGCTTAAAGCGGGCAAGCACGTGCTCTGCGAAAAACCGATGGCGGTAAGCGCTGAGGACGCGAAAAAAATGATAGCCGCGTCAAAGGAATCGGGCGCGAAGCTTATGATATCCCACAATCAGCGCAGATACGATCCGCATATTAAAGCTAAAGAGCTGCTTGAAGCGGGAGAAATAGGCAAGCTTCTTACATTCAGGACCTTCCTTGGAATAAAAGGACCGGAATATTCTTCGGTAGACGGGAAAAACGCCGGTTATTTCAGTAAGGCTATGAGCGGAAGAGGAGTTATGAGCGATGTAGGCGCTCACAGGATAGACCTTATGCATTATATCGTCGGCTCCAAGTATAAAAGGGTTTTATCTTACAATCCTACGCTTGCTAAAACAAAACCGGACGGAACGCCTATAGACCTTGACGACAACTCGATGTCTATCGTTGAGATGGAAAACGGCGTGGTAGGTATCCTCGTTACAAGCTGGACTAGCATGAGTGGAAAAGACAGGATAACTCAGTTCTTCGGAACAAAGGGAGTTATAACGCTTTATCGTGAAGACCACCCGGTAGTTGTCGAGTATGAAGACGGCTCTACGGCGTATTACGACTTCCCGTACAATCCGGATCAGGCGGAAACGGTCATCACAGACATAGACAAGATCTTTATCGACTGTATTAAAAACGATGAGGAGCCGTTTGTGACCGGTGAAGACGGACTCGAAGTAGTTCTCACGCTTGACGCGATGGAAGAATCCAACGCGAGCGGAACGTGGGCGAATATTAAAAGGTAAATTTAAAAAAGGGAATATCTTATGGCTGTTTTGAAAATCGGTGTTGCCGGTACCGGCAGAATGGGGATCAATCATATAGAGAGAATACATGAGCGCGTTGCCGACGCGAAGGTTTATGCCATCGCTTCAGGAAACATAAGCAATGCGGAGAAAGCTGCCGGCAAGTATGATATTCCTAATGTATGCGACTCGGGAGAATCAATGATAGAAACGGGAATAGACGCCATGATCGTTGCTTCTTCCGGCGCGTCGCATGAAAGCTATGTTCGGGCATGTATCAAAGCCGGTATCCCAGTTTTTTGTGAAAAACCGCTTTCAGATACGAAAGATGGCTGCATAAGGCTTATGGAGCTTGAAGCAAAAAGCGGAAAACAACTTATTCAGGTTGGATTCATGCGGCATTTCGATACATATCACAATGAACTTAAAGAGGCTGTGAGCAAAAGAGAACTCGGCGAACCGCTTATAGTACACGCGGTCCACAGAAATCCGACGGCAGCAAATTTTGACGACCGCATGCAGATAATGGACGCGGCGATACATATGATAGACGTGATCCCGTGGATATTGGGCGGCGATAAATTTGTTTCGTGCAATGTTGTATGCGGAAAAAGCACGCCGTTAGTAAACGGAAAATATAAGGATCCGCAGATCATTATATTTGAAACGGAATCAGGCGTTATCGTCGAATTTGAGATCTTTACAAATTGCCAGTACGGGTTTGACACTTCATGCGAAGTGGTATGCGAAAGAGGCACGATTTCTCTTCCGCAGTCGACGGCGGCGCTTATTAAAGTCCCGTCACACAGGCAGATAAGCGAATACAGCCAGTGGCATATACGTCACAGCAACGCGTTTGATAAAGAGATATGGCATTTTATTGACGGTGTAAGGAAAGGCGTTATCACAGGCCCGACCGCATGGGAGGCTTATGCGGCGTCAGAGGTCGGCGAGGCGTGTCTTGAATCGCTTAAAGCCGGCGGTAAACGGGAAATAAATTATATCGGGCAGCCTGAATTATACAGATAATGAGGAGTGAGCCTAAGGCTCTGCTTATTGTGAAATAAGAGGTTATATAATGGATAAGGATTTATACAACAAATATGTCAGAGTGCTGCAGGAGGAGCTGATAACGGCTCTCGGCTGTACAGAGCCGATCGCTATAGCTTACGCGAGCGCGGTAGCACGTAAAAATTTAGGGCATATGCCGGAGAAAATCACGGCAAGGTGCAGCGGAAATATAATAAAGAATGTCAAAGGCGTTACGGTGCCGAACTCAGGCGGACAAAAGGGAGTCGCGATAGCGGCTATCTTGGGAGCGCTTGGCGGAAATCCGGATAAGCGTCTTGAAGTTTTAACTTCCGTGACAAAGGAAGATATAGAAAAATCAAAGGAGTTAAAGGAAGCCGGATTGTGCACGGTAGATCTCGTAGACGGTGTCGCCAATTTGTATATCAGCCTTACGGCGGAATACGGAAACGATAAAGTAGTTGTCGAGATCGCCGATAAACATACGAATATCGTAAAAATAATCAAAAACGGCGAGAGTATCCTTGAGAAAGAATTTGTTCTTGACCACGGAAAGAATGATTCCGGCAAGGAATTCATGACGGTCGATGGAATTTTGGATTTTGCCGAAGAGCTTAACGTCGAAGACGTCAGAGGACTGCTGGAACATCAGATACAGTGCAACATGACGATAGCCGAAGAGGGTATGAGCAATACTTACGGCGCTAACGTCGGAAAGAATATAATCAAGCTCTACGGCGACGATAATGTTGAATCAAGGGCAAAGGCGTATGCGGCGGCCGGTTCCGACGCGAGAATGAGCGGCTGCGATCTTGCGGTCGTTGTAAACTCAGGAAGCGGCAATCAGGGTATAACGGTAAGCGTTCCTGTTTACCAGTACGCAAAGGAGCTGAAGGTTTCCGATGAAAAGCTGTACCGCGCGCTTTCTATAAGCAATCTTATGTCGGTACATATAAAAGCAGGAATTGGACCGCTTTCCGCTTTCTGCGGAGCCGTAAGCGCGGCGACCGGAAGCGCGGCGGCGATCACATATCTTCTCGGAGGAAACAGGGATCAGATAAAATTCGCGATAATCAATACGCTTGGTTCGGTTTCCGGAATCGTGTGCGACGGAGCTAAACCGTCTTGCGCGGCGAAGATAGCGTCATCGGTAGATATGGCGATACTTGCTTCAAAAATGGCGTTCAGCGACGATTGCTTCCAGAACGGAGAGGGCATTATCACAGACGATGTCGAAAGCACGATAAAGAATATCGGACGTTTGGGACGCGACGGAATGCGCAGTACGGATAAAGAAATACTGAATATGATGATAGGGAAATGAGTATTACGGTTAAAGACATGCATACATTGTGTGCATGTCTTTAATGTAGGTTGAAAAAATGGCGAACATGAAGAACGGTTTATTAAAAAATCTGAGCCCGCAGGACAGATATAACAGTAAATTTTCTTTTTATTCATATTTTATAACGGCGGTATTCATGGTCATAATCGGCATAGTGATACCGTTTTTGCGCGATGAATACGGACTGAATTACAGCGAAAGCGGACTGCTTATATCTGCGCAGACTTTCGGCGTAATGCTGGGCTGCCTTTGCGGACAGATCTTTGTGGCTCTGATCGGAAGAGTAAAAGCAAATATGCTTTTCAGGATATTGCTCGCTGCAGGTATTACGGCGATCGCTTTTTGCGGAAATTATGTTTTTTTGATATTCTGCTTTTTGCTCGCGGGCTTTTCAAGAGGCTGCATAACCAATTATCATACGGATCTGACGGTACACATAAGAGGCGGCAACAAGAACGTTTATTATGTACAGCAGATATTTGTCGGGACCGGAATGCTGGTCATGCCGTTCATATCAAATTTTATAGTTTATAATTTCGGACCTTATACATGGCACGCGCAGGTAGTAGCGCTTGCGGCTATGTTTGGTATCGCGGCGTTTCTCGCGCGCAGGCTTAACTTCACTGAAAATAAAAGTTCAGAAAACAAAGGCGTAAAAAGCCTCGGATTTTTCAGGGAGCCGCTGTTTTGGATAATAACAATACTGCTGTTTTTCTATCAGGGCGCCGAGGCGTGTACGATGAACTGGATGCCGACGTTTTTTATAGACAGCAACGTAATAGACAGTGATTTTTCTGTCATGCTCACGGCGCTTATGTGGGTAGCCTTGCTTACGGGACGGATAATAATGCTTAAGACTGCGGACAAGGTGCCTGACGGCTTGTCGCTTGCGGCCATATGCCTTATAGGCGCGGTATCGGGTTTTATAATGGTTTCGCAGCATACCGCGGTCGGAATGATAGCCGGTATGATGGGCGTAGGTTTCGGGATATCGGGAGTATACGGATTATGCGTCTTTATGCTGAACGATATCTGTTCAAGATATACGCTTGCGATAACGGCGTTTCTCGCGATCGCAAATCTCGGCGGCAGCGTATTTCCGTTTATCATAGGCGTTGTTTCGGACGCGCAGGGAAACCGGACGGCGATGTATGTTATCCCTGCCGTTATAACCGTAATGTTTATCATGGCGGTGATTAATATTTTTTACAGAAAACGCCTGGAAAAGGCGGCATAAATATTAAAAAAGACCGTATGCATGTGACGTACGGTCTTTATTCTTTACAGGTATTGCAACGCGGCACAGAGTGATATATCATATTTTATAAAACAGCGGCTTTTGCCGTTTTAAGAGATGAGCCGCGTCAGAACGGAGGCCCCGCACAGATGAAAAGTTTAAAACATGGCCGGAATATATGGACGGATCTAAAGCAAAGGCTCAAGGAAGGGCTGCCCAAGGCGGCTTTTTATTTGGCGCTCTTTTATGTGATATGGTATTTGTTCGGACCGGAATACGGCTTTGTTGCGTCGGTGACAGGCACGGCGTTTGACTTTAACTTTAAGAAGCGGCTGACGGCGCTCGAGATGGTCATGATAGCCGCAACGCAGATGATAGCGTGCTCGTTCGCGTGTCTGGCGTCGCTTAATATCGTTCTGCGCCTTACATTGAATGCGCTCTTTCCGCTTGTATGGACGCTGCTGCGTTCCTCTCCGGTCGATAATATAGGATATTTTCCCGGAGTCATTACATTTGTTTTTATACAGCTGATCCCGTTCGGGAGGAAAGACATTCCGCACCTTCTTGTTATAGCGGCGTTCGCGACGGCTGTTTTGGTGGGCATGCTCACAGTCATAAAATTTTTCAAGTCAAAAAAAATAGACGATTCTCTGCTGCGCGACGGGCTTAGGACGGTCGCCGCCCAGCTTAACGTAAAGAAGGCTGATGTCGGGGCGATCCAGGATATCGAATATATGTTGTACAGACGGGCGTACAGCGGACATAACGTAGCGCATATCTTTTCGCGCGGCGAGCATATCTATTATATTTTCGCGCTCATATTCCAGAGGGCGGCGTATTTTTTTACCGATCAGAGGCAGGCTAAAATAAAGGAATGGACGGTAGAGCCAAGAAAGGAGCTTTCAGAATTTCTTGTGCGCGCGGCGGACGAAATAAACCAGCAGGACAACGCTTTATTGTTAGAAGACGCACGCAGGCTTTTGAAGAAGGGCGAGGATTTTCCGGAGAGATTCGGTTCGCTGTACAGAAACGTATTAAGACTGCTTATATTGGCTTTGCGCGAAATGCACGAGGGAAATTCGCACAAAGAGCGTTTTGACCTCGCCAGATATATTCAGGATTTTAAAAACCATTTACAGCTGAATAAATTTCAATTCAGATTTGCACTGCGGCTGTCAATAGTTATGACTGTCTGCTTTGCTATAATGGATCTTTCGGGAGCGGAACATGCGTATTGGATAGCGCTCAATGCGTTTGTTATAACACGGCCGATGTATGACGATAGCGTTACGCGAGTCCAGTCGCGTCTTATCGGAAGCGTTGTAGGCTGCGTCGTGACATATTTGTTTTATATGATAGCGCCGGGCGAATGGTATATTTATCTTTATTTCAGCGTGATGATAACGTGTATGTATCTGTGTACGCCGGGCAAATGGGTGCAGCCGATATTTGCTACGAGCTGCGGCGTGGCTATGGCGTCTATCTCGCTTGGCGGCAGCGCGGCGGTCGGATACCGTCTTTTATATCTCGGGCTTGCGGCGGCGCTTGTGTATGTGGTAAACCGCTTTATCTTCCCGTCTACCAGGCAGAAGCGGAATGAGTTTTATATTCACGAGCTGTATCAAATGCAGAAGTTTTATCTTGATATATTGAAGCAGAGCGTTAAGCACAGGGTAAGCCTGACCGTTCTGCACAATGCGCTTGTTAATTTCCATATATTATGCGACGACCTTAGGAAAGAGGGCGGCGGAGAGTATTCTGAAGATCTAAGGAATTTTCTGCTCTGCCTGTGGCGCCTGATGGCTGAGGCGGAGCAGATGGCAGTTATCCTGCATACGGTGAAATTCAGCAAAGAGGAATGCAGGTGGATATCCAAATGGCTCGACGAGGTTTCGAAGAAGCTTGAATCGCGCGAAGTGTTCGACCCGAATGAGATAGTGCTCCATGAAATGCCTGACAGACCTAATTTTTCATATCTGGCGGCAAGATATCAGCAGAATCTTTCGGCGGCGCTTAGAATGGCAAGCTGGACGCAGCTCATGCCGGTGCTGAAATAGAGTTTTTTGTTTGCTATTCGTTTTTGGTGAACTGCGAGATTGCGAGGCACGCTAAGCCGATACCGAGCATGCTGACTGCGGAGCGCAAATCTATTTCGTTAACAGCGCTGAGAACGACTACTGCGACGCCCATAGCAAGGGCGACTCCTTTTAAAGCGGTATCTATTATATTATGAAACTCTTTTTTAGACGAAGCCGGTTCGCCGGCTTCTGTTTTTATCTGCATAAGCTCGTCTACAGTCACGCCGAATATTTCCGCAAGCTTTGGGAATGAATTTATGTCGGGAAAAGAAAGGTCTCTTTCCCATTTCGATACGGCCTTGTCTGTAACGCCCATTTTCTCCGCCAGCTCAAGCTGAGTCATTCCTTTTTCTTTTCTTAATGTAGAAATCATGGTTCCGAAAGTCTTTTTTTGCATTATATGTTCTCCTGTAAATAGATTTTTCTATGCTTTGCGTGCGTTTGCTTTACGTGCTTAATATTAAAACAGGAGCAAAGTAAATTCAACCGACAGGCAGTTGAGGGCGCTAAACCGGTAGTTTAGAAGAAGTTTAGCGGAGAAATGCATTTTAGTTTCAGGTAAAAGCAAACTATCATAATAAAATCCTCCCATGCAGCTGGGAGGATTTAAAGAAAATACAAAATTATTTTACTAAAACAAGTTCATATTCGCGGCTTCCTACGCCTATCTTTTCGGCATGCGCAAGGCATGTCTTATATTCCGTGTTCGGATTCGCATTGTCAAAGTGATCGTGATGATCGTGGAAATCTTCTTTTGCCATTTCGTCAGTAAGCTGGCTGTTCGGAAGCGGAGGCTGTTTAAGGCAGGCGTCCACGCAGGCCTGATCGAGCGCGAGCGGGTCGAAGGACGCGAACATTCCGACGTCGGCTATTATCGGCGCGTCGTTTCCCGAATGACAGTCACAGAGCGGTGAAACGTCGCAGATTATTGAAATATGGAAATTTGGTCTTCCGTCAATAACCGCTTTCGTATATTCCGCCATGCGGCAGTTAAGCTCTTTTACAGCGGCGTCCTGCGCAAAGCCGATAGCGTCGAAGTTGCATGCGCCTATACAGCGGCCGCAGCCGACGCAGTTGTCAAGATCGACTGTCATTTTTTTAGCGGCTTCATCGAAGACAAGTCCGCCGTTCGCGCATTCGCGCATACATCTTCTGCAGCCGACACATCTTGATTTTCTGATGTATGGTTTTCCGTTTGAATGCTGTTCTGTCTTTCCGGCCCTTGAGCCGCAGCCCATTCCTATATTTTTGATAGCGCCGCCAAATCCGGCAACCTCATGTCCCTTGAAATGTGTAAGCGAGATAAATATATCGGCGTCCATCACGGCGCGGCCAATTTTGGCGTTTTTAACATACTCGCCTCCGTTTACCGGAACTTCGATGTCGTCGGTCCCTTTAAGTCCGTCGCCGATTATTACCGGACAGCCGGCTGAAAGCGGAGTAAAGCCGTTTTCCCATGCGCAGTATAAATGCTCTATAGCGTTTTTGCGGCTTCCGGGATACATTGTATTGCAGTCGGTAAGGAAAGGCTTTCCGCCAAGGCTGTTTACCGTGTCCGCAACCGCCTTCGCATAGTTAGGCCTGAGATAGCTCATGTTTCCAAGCTCGCCGAAATGCATTTTTATCGCAACGAATTTATTGTTCATGTCGATAGTATCTATTCCGGCGGCCTTTATAAGGCGTTTAAGCTTGTCGGCCGGGCCTTCGTCGGCCTGACATCTGAAATCGGTAAAATAAACCTTTGAAGCGTTCTTTTCCATTATTGTTCTCCTTTTCTCTCTTATATAAGAATACCATCGATTACAATGATATTATGAATTCTTTTAATCCTGATATCATAATAGCAAACTATAATGGCTTTTATCAATAAATAAAAAGGTATAAAATTGCCGGAAAGTTTTTGAACCAAAAACATGCATAAAAATGACTTCGTCTATTTACCAATAATTTACAAAAACCAGACGAAAGTTATACACGTTCTTGAAGAAAAAATGAAAGTATATCTGGTATAGTTATTTCGGTATCTTTTTTGATACGAAAAAAATAAAAAATTTCGTATATAATAGAGGGAATGAAAGGAGCTTTTTATACTGATGAGAAAACAGGGCAGATGGAAAAGAACGCTTGCGGCGATATCGGCGTTTGCGGCTGCCGCGGCGATGGTGCCGTCAACTGCATATACTGCGTTTGCCGAAGAAGTTTCGCAGGAAGCCATTTATGCTGAAGAAGAGAGTACTTCCGAAGAAGTTGTTTTAGAGGACGACACAGAGGAGAGTATTTCTGAGGAAGAGATTTTTAAAGAAGATTCGGCTGAAGACATAACAGATGAGCCGGCGATAAACAAGAACGATAGTGCTGAAACTGCAGCGCCTGAAAGCGATGTGACGGAGAACGCGTTAAATCAGCAGGAGGATAACAGCGCCGAAGCTGCGCCGCTTGCGGCAGAGGTCAAAGCGGGAACCCCGTATAATTCAGAGGGCGTATATGATGTTTCCGTTCCGCACGTTGTAGTAAATCAGGTTTACGGAGGAAGCGACAACGGTTTTGCAAGCCATAGCTTTATAGAGCTTTACAACCAGACTGGCGGGGATGTCGATCTTAGCGGTTGGAAGCTGGCTTACCGCGCGAGTGAAGACGGAAAAGGCAATGAAGACGGCTGGCAGTATTTTGAGCTTTCCGGAAAGATCCCGGCGAACGGATTTTACCTTGTACGCTGCGGAGAAGTGACAGAGCCGGAAGGAGATTATGTTGTTCCAGAGGGCGATCAGCAGTGGGATATGGTGCTGCATAATAAAGGAGTATCGGTCGTTCTTTTAAGTGAAGACACAGAGCTTACAGATGATTTCGCAGGAGCGGTCACGAATGAAAACCGCACGGCAGGATATGTAGATCTTCTGGCTGTTCAGGGAAACGACGGCGAAGAGGCGCAAAAGCCTTTTGTATATGAAGGAAATGTGGAAGCGGAGCAGTCAAAGAAAAAATCCGTGCGCAGGGAAAATTTTGCCGATACTGACGATAATGCTGCAGATTCTAAAGACGTAAATTATGAGGATCCGGTAAGCGAGGACGAAGGACCGCATACTTCTTCAATGGGCGGAGTTGTCGTTGACCCGGGCGAGGATGATAAACCGGATACGCCGGCTTCCGAGCCGTTTAGAAATACGGGTTATGAGGAAGGCGCGGCAGTTCAGCTTACACGCACAGGCAGCGTACAGCTTGGAAGCGCGAACGCTGACGGCGGAGTTGCCGAGATAGTGTCGTATAACGAGGACAACGGAAAGGCGTATGTAGTAAATGGACAGGACGGACTGCTTTATGTTGTCGACGTAAAGGCAGACGGAAGCCTTTCAGTAGATAAAACGATAAATGTTAAAAACCTCATAAGCGATTTTTCATACGGCGATATGACAAGCGTTGCGGTAGACACCGTAAATAACGTTGTCGCAGTAGCGCTTCAGTCGTCGGACTATACGGCGCAGGGACGAGTTGCCGTTCTCGATTATGACGGAAACCTTGTTGCTTCTTATACCACAGGCGTTCAGCCAGATATGGTAACGGTAAGCTCCGACGGAAAATGGATACTTACGGCGGACGAGGGCGAGCCTAGAGATGGCTACGGCGCAGGAGCTGCAGATCCGGCGGGAAGCGTGACAATAATAAATACGCAGACCGGCGAAGTGAAGATCGCGGGCTTTGACGGATTTGATTCGGCTTCTCTTGCGGCGCAGGGGATATTGTTTAATAAGGTAAACGGACAGATTTTAAGCGCAGTAAATGATCTTGAGCCTGAATATATTGCATTAAATTCAGACGGAACAAAGGCATATGTAGCGCTTCAGGAAGCGAACGCTATCGCGACGCTCGATATCGCGTCGGCGGCGTTTACGTCGATAAATAGTCTCGGCTTCCAGGATTTCAGTCAGGAAGCCAATGCTATAGACCTTATTGAAGACGGAAAATATGAAGCTTCAACATATCCGAACACAGTGGGCGTCCGTATGCCGGACGGTATCAGCGCCTTTGAGGCAGGAGGAACTACATATCTTGTAACGGCTAATGAAGGCGACGCGAGAGAATGGGGCGATTTTACAAACGAAGCAAAAGCCAACATCGCAGACGTTAATGGAGTCGCTGCGGAAAAAGTAAGAGTCCTTGACCATTCAGTTACGGCAGGGCTTCAGGACGGAGTAAACTATATTTACGGCAGCCGTTCGTTTACGATTTATAACGCCGATACAATGCAGATCGTATATGATAGCGGAAATCAGTTCGAGAGCAAAACGGCGTCATATCTTGCAAGCTGGTTCAACTGCTCGAACGATGATATCGACATCGACAGCCGCAGCGCTAAGAAAGGCGTAGAGCCGGAAACGACGACAGTCAAAGAGATAGACGGAAGACTGTACGCGTTTATCGGCCTTGAGAGGATCGGCGGAATAATGGTGTATGATGTTACAAATCCATCGTCCGCTGTTTATGTAAACTATATAAATACAAGAGATTTTTCTTCCGAGATAGCGGGCGACGTGGCTCCTGAGGGACTTGCTTTCGTGCCGGCTGCGTACTCAGAGTCGGGAAGCCCGATACTGCTTGCTGCGTGCGAGGTTTCTGGAACGGTAGCGGCTTATACATTGAGCGGAAGCGCGGTCACGCCGGGAACGCCGTATGACCCGTCTCAGAATGACAATACGCCGGTTGTTCCGGGGTCAGGCGACGACAAAGAGGCGGCAGGCGCGGTAGTTCTTTACACAAACGACGTACACTGCGCGACGGACGGATATTCATATCTTGCGGCATATCAGGCGCAGCTTGAAGCAGATGGATATGATGTTGTAACGGTAGATATAGGCGACGCTATTCAAGGCGAGGTAATAGGAAGCAATTCAGAAGGCGCGGCTATCGTAGACATAATGAACACGGTAGGTTACGACTTTGCAGTTCCCGGAAACCATGAGTTTGATTATGGTTTGGAGCGTTTCCTCGCGATAGCGGTAGGAGATGAAGAAAACGCGCCGGAAGCCCAGTATGAATATTTAAGCTGCAACTTCGTGGAGCTGGCAAACGGAAACACGGTTCTTGCGCCGTATGAAATAGTGGAAATGAACGGCGAGCAGGTTGCGTTTGTCGGGATAAGCACTCCCGAGACGTATACAAAATCAACGCCTACATATTTCCAGGACGAGAACGGAAACTTTATTTACAGCTTTTCCGAGGACAAATTCTATGAAACGATACAGGCAAGTGTAAATGAAGCAATGGCGAAGGGCGCTGACAGAGTCATTGCGCTCGGACATCTCGGAATAGAGGGAACGACGCAGGGCTGGAAGTCGACGGACGTTATCGCCAATACTACAGGTATAGACGCGTTTATTGACGCTCATTCACATGAGACGATAGCGGAAAGCGAATACGCGAACAAGGACGGGGAAATGGTTCCGCTCACATCGACGGGAACTAAATTCGCGAATTTCGGAGTTATGACATTAAATGAAGACGGAACATATGCTACTCAGCTTGTCAAACCGTCTGATGTAAATGTAAACAGCTCGGAAGAAGCGGCAGCGGCGTATAAAGCGGTCCAGGATAAAGTGGACGGCTATAATGAAGAGCTTGCTTATCTTAACGAAAAGCTTGGAACATCTGAAGTAGAGCTTACCATCAATGACGCCGACGGAGTAAGAAGGATACGAAACGGCGAGACAAACATGGGCGATTTCGTTGCAGACGCCTACAGAGTCATGACCGGAGCTGATATCGCGCTCGTGAACGGCGGCGGAATAAGAGATTCGATCGCTGCAGGCGATGTGACAAGAAAAGACCTTATGGACGTTAATCCGTGGAATAACGAGATGTGCGTTATACGTGCGACAGGACAGCAGATACTCGACGCGCTTGAGCACGGCGCGAGACTGAATCCGGAAGAAAGCGGCGGATTCCTTCAGGTATCCGGGCTTACATATGAGATACATAATTATCTTGAAAGCCCTGTTATAACGGACAGCATGGAGATGTTCCAGGGCGTTGACGATACTAAGGAAAGAAGAGTCCAGAATGTAATGATAGGCGGAAAGGCTATAGACCCGGAGGCGACATATACGGTTGCCGGCAGCTTCTATACGCTTCAGGAACAGGGCGACGGATTTACGATGTTTGAAGGCGCGGAGGTTCTTGAGCATGAGGCTCTTCCGGTCGATTCCGAAATGCTTATAAATTACTTTACGGAAGAGCTTGGCGGAACAGTGAGCGCCGATATGTACGGCAATCCTCTCGGAGAAGGAAGGATAATTGTTCTTACCGAGGAAAAACAGGAAACGCCGGAGCCGACGCCGAGCGAAGAACCGACGCCAAGTCCGACGCCGGGCGGCGATAACAACAACGGCCAGCAGGGCGGAAATGATCAGAATGGCGGAAATAAGCCGGAACAGAGTGGAAATGCAGGAGGAAACGGAACTGATACGAACAGCGGCAAAGGCGGCTCGGTGAATACCGGAGATCCTACGGATATGTACGGACTTTTCGGGATTATGGCTGTAGCGGCGGCAGTAGCAGGATTTGCGGTATATTATATCCAGAGACAGAAGAAAAATGAGGAATAACAGATACCGTGACAAATTTTCCGAGATAAATCAAGCATAGAAACTTATATAAAAGCACAGGCGGGACTGCGAAAAGCTCCTGTCTGTGTTTTTGCATAACAGATAAATACATTATATAGTGTTTTGATGCCGTACCGTCTTAAAAGTCATATCTTCGTATTTCACAGTTCTTTATCGCGAAAGCGGCGAATTCTTCGTTTGTCATATCCGAGAAATATGACTGTATCATGCGGGTAAGTCCGTTGTGAGCTACAAGTATATAAGTTTTATTGTCCGATTCGGCTTTTATATCGTCTAAAAGATTGTATATTCGCTGCGCCAGGTACAGCATTGACTCGCCGTTTTCATACCGGCAGGCAAAATCCTCCTTGGCTTTTTTAAACGCTTCGCCGTCTCTTGGCGTGCCTTCCCATTTGCCGAAGTTCTGCTCGATAAGACGCGGTTCGACACGCGCCGGGATACCGGTGACCTCGGATATATGCCTTGCGGTTTCGGCCGCGCGGATAAGCGGAGAATATAAAATTTCATCTGCTTTTATATTCTGCTCAAGAAACTTCTTGCCTGTTTCTATCGCCTGCATATGCCCTTTTTCGGTAAGCGCGATATCGGTCGCGCCGCATATCTTATTTTCAACGTTCCAAATGCTTTCGCCGTGGCGAACGTAGTAAAAATGTCCCATGATATATATCCTTGATGATAGAGTTTATTGGCGATGTTTATATTCGCATGCTTTAAATATCATAGCATATAAATCATAGTATAAACAGTCTGAGATTATGATAAAAGTTCGTCCATCCATTCCGATGACGGCATATAGCTTTTATCGCTGTATGTTTCATCTGCGACATCCGCAAGATTATTTATATTTATTTCATCGCCGGAAACCATATCTTGAGTTACAAGACTGCCCGGTATCTCGAGCCAGTCGCTCGCCTTACCTGAAACAGGGTCAATGATATTTTCGTATTCATCTGCCAGCTCAAGAGCAAGGACACGTATTCCGAATTCTCCGTTGTAGTTCCAGTTTGTTGTTGCGCATGCTTTCCACGGCGAATTTTCCGCTGACATTTTTTCAATATCGGAATTGCATATATCAATACTTACCATTGGTATATCATATCCGCCCTCGGTCAGAGAGGCATATACGCCGGAGGCATACAGGTCGTAGCAGCACCATATCGCGTCGATCTTTTCGCCCTGGTATCCGGAGATGATCATATTTGTTATCTCGGTCATGGATTTTTCGGCATCGTCGAAATGCATAGGCGCAATAGTGTTCACGGTCTCTATAAGGCCTTGCTGTTCAAAGTCGGCGTAGGCTTCTTCACGGCGGTCAAAAGCCGCAAGGAACCGAGGACCTTTCCATACCTTAAGTATTCTGACCGGTTCGCCGGAAGCTGTTTTATCAGCATATAGTGTATTGCAGATATAATCGAGCAAGAGCTCTGCAAGCTGGGAATCCTGTTGGAAAAACTGCGTTACGCCCTCTATTTTCTGCGTGTTTCCGCTACTGTCTTTAAAAATTGTATCGAAGGTTACGATTTTTAAATCAGGATATTTTTCAAGGATTCCGGTTAAGAAGGAATAAGCGTAGCGTTGTCCGCCATGGCTTAAAAGAAGGCCGTTGTAGCCTTCCGCAGCGCATTTTTCTATAGTTTCCTGCCATTTATCGTCGGAACCGCCGCAGAAGAAAGCGTCAAATTTCATACCGAGAGCTTTGGCTGTTTCGCTGGCTGAAGAAGCCCACATTTCGAATATGTCGGACGCAGCCATCTGCATGATGTAGGCGACTTTTTTGCCAGCAACAGGAGAGTTTGCCGCCGCAGAGTCTTTTGCCGCCGAAGAAACCGCGCTATCGCCGGATTGATTTTTAGTGGAAGAACCGGCGGAAGAGCAGCCTGAAATAATAAGCGTTAAGATCAACAGAAAAGAGAAAAGAAATTTACCGGTTTTGTGCATAAGAAGCCTCCTGTATATCAAGTTATATATACGCATGGTTTTTTAAAAAGCAAATATTATATACAATATGCAAAAACGGTTGTTTATAACGGCGCAATTGGATATATAAGCAGCGTATTTGGTGAATCGGTCGTTTATTGGTGTTCAAAAGTGGTAACATAAAAAACTGCTGCCGCACTATAAGAGCAGCAGCGGGGTAATGCAGAAATCATACAGGATACGCTTCAGTCAGGTTTTCTTTTAATTCTTCAAGTCTTGCGCAGATCTCCTCAAGACCTGCGGAAGCGTCTTCTTTCTTGATGCTTTCCTGCTCAAGGATTGTTTTTGTCTGGCGTATGCTTTCAAGCGAGGACTGTATCTGGCTTTTAAAATATTCGTCCATACGGTCTACAGCCGTAGCTTTAAGTTTATCGTACGCTTTTTTCAGGCTCTGCATTATCTCGGAGGATATGGCGTCAAAGTTAGAAAGCACAGGCTCCAGATAGTCTTTTTGACGGTTTTTAACAGAGCTTTGGCGGAAAAATCCCGCTATAGCCTGCCCTACTACATACAAAAGCCCGAGCTCCTCGTTGAGCTTTAAAAAGTCGCTTGCGAAAAACATTACCGTATCCGCACCCGTCCAGAGCACGTCGGGAAGGGCGGCGTTTATCTCGGATTCGGACGAAGCGTAAGCATCTGACGTAAGCTGAGGGATAATGCTCTTAAGGCTTTGCTGTATGCGGTCGGCGATCTCTGTCTGATGCCGGCTTATGCACGATGATATCGCCTGTTTTATCATATCCGAAAGATAGAACTGAAGGTGCCGTTCGAGCTCGTTTGTCTGCGCTGTACCATGTACGGAGAGCAGCTCAGTCTTAAGGCGGGCTAAAAATTCAAGCATCCATGCTTCGGCTTCAAGCTCTAACTTATCTATATGGCCGGAAAGCTCTGATTTGCGTTTTTCTATATCCTGTGCAAGGCGGGAATTTTCATCCTCCAGGTCACGCTCCCTTTTTTCAAGAGTTTCAATTCCGGAATTCAGAGAATCCTGAAGTCTGCGTATATGCAGACAGATGTCGTCAAGTATCGTTTTAGTCAGATGGACGCAGCGCGAAGAATGTATGACTTCTTTTTGCAGAAGGATATCGTCCATAAGGGCATTTTCAAACGCCGCGAAATTATCTGCGAGGTAGTCCGAAAGCTCCGGAACCGGGCGCGGTTTTTCGATGCGGCGGCAAAGCTCGTCGAGTGCGCTTAGCGCGAACACTCTCGTATCAGGGAAAACGTCGCGTACTCTTTCGGATGCAAGCGCGGCTATCTTTTCTATATCTTCTTTTGATTCAAGGCTGTCCGCCATGTTTACCGCCATTATTATGCGCGTAAAGCTCTGCGGCAGTACGGAGGAGGACAGAAAGGCCTGCTCTGTAAGAGAAAGCGGAAAACGCGCGGAAATTACATATACTATCGCATCCGCTCCGGACAGGTATTCGGCGACCTTGTCGTCGAAGGCTTTCATAAGGTCGCCGGAGCCGGGAGTGTCGACGAGCGTTATATCCCTTAGGAAAGAGCAGTTTTCTCTGATCCTTATATACTGCACAGGGGATGGGAAGCCGGCGGTTAGCTTTTCGAGGCTTTCCCGCTTAAGCTCGTCTGGCGAGAGGCGCATGCGGCGTCCGTTTTCCAGCACGGCCTCATACGACGGTTCCGTTCCGTAGGATATTTCGTTTATTGTCACGGTTTCCGGCGTGACGGCTGTAGGAACGATATTTTTCCCAAGGAGAGCGTTTATAAGCGTCGATTTGCCGCGCTTGAAATCTCCTGCTATGACAAGGCGGAACGGGTCGCTGATCTTTCTGCGCAGAGCCTTTTCATACGTTTCCGTCTTTTTTAATATGACGCTGCCAAGCAGCCTTGCCGAGCCGCTGTCCATGCGGAGCTGCGCCAGCGCAGCAGCGATCTGGAGAAGCGACTCCCTAAGCTCGTCAAAATCCAAAATAGTCCTGCTGTTGTTATCATCCATAAGATCACCTCTTCGACGCTTTTTTGCTTTTTATTACGCCTACATACTGCTCGCATCTTGCGTCAAGCTCCTGCTTGTTTAAAAGCTTCTGGCCGGGGGTGCGCCATTCCGGCCGCCAGTCGTATAAAAGCTCGCTGCTCATAAATTCCATCACGGCAAACATACGTCTCACCGGTACCGGATGCGTGCTTTCAAGTTCGAGGAGACGCACCGGCGTTGAACGCAGCATATCGTACTGCTTAAGGACAGCCTCAAGGTTTATTTCGCCCGAGTCAAAGGCAGCCCCGTACATAAATTTAGCCTTGCTCGTGAGCTCGTCGTTTATATCGTCCGAACAGATAACGCCGGCTCTGTCGCAGGTGACTTCCGCAGCCCTCGACCACGCCTGTATGGCATAGCGGAGCGGCATTGACAAAAGCGACATCAGCTGCCGAAGTATAGGGAGCCCCAGGGACATGGCGTTCAGGATTATATCGGCGGCGGTAGTGTAAATACTGTGGTTGTTGTGTATGTGGCCGCATTCGTGGCCTATCACTGCTTTTAGTTCGCCTTTGGTGAAGCGCTCAAGCAGCGAAGAATGGACGACTACAATGGGAGAATCGTCTTCCGTGGCGATGGTGTAAGCGTTTATGATCGCGGGCTCAGGATATATATAGACTGTCGGCATTCCTATTCCAAGGCGTATTGCGCACTCCTGCGTCATTTTATGAACCTCAGGAAACTGCTCGGGACCAACACGCAGAGCGTTCATATTGAGTGTCTGCTTCATGTACGGAACATACTGGTTTGTAATAGCCTTGAAAAACGGAAAAGCGCCCGGAATCGCCCTTAGTTTTTCGCGGAGCACAAAGTCCGGTCCGTAGGCGTAGTCGGGTATTCCGTTTACGAGGTGGACGGCCGACGATGATGTGCGGTTGTCGACGTATTTGCGGAAGCTGACGTCGATCGTACCGGTCGGATTTATGCCGGATAAGCCCGTAGTATTGTTACTTTCAAGAGACATGTATCTCCTCCTGCTTTACTGAATTATAAAAGTATACGCTTTCGTTTTATTTCGTAAGTATTTCCACAAGCTGCTTACCGAGCGAGTCGGCGCGAAGACATATGCTGTCTATTACTTTAAGCATATCCTTGTATTCTTCGAGCGTATGCGCGTCGTCGGTCTCTTTTTGGGCCATCTGCACCTTTATCTGCGTAAGCTGGTTCTGAGTATCGTTCAGGATATTTTCCGTCTCGGTGTTTATCTTCTTCTTGAGAGCCTCAAACGCCTCCTCTACCTGGGTGCGTACGGTCTCAGTAAAGTTGTCCTGCGCCTTAAGCTTGTCTATCTGCTTAGTCACCTCGGATTTGAAATTCTCCTTGAAATGTTCGATCTTCTCCTTTGAGAAAGCCTTGCTGATGGCAAACTTGCTTGTGAAAAGGCTGAGCGCGCCTACGGCTACGAAGCTTATTATCGCTACCGGCCATGTGATCGGGATGGCGAGCGCGGGAAGAAGAAGCCCTATCGCGAAGTTTCCAGCCATCATTCCGGCAACTCCTGTAGCGCCGCCTAAAAGCGCGCCTTTCCAGCCGGCTTCTTTGTAGCCAACATAGATTCCGCCGACGCCGAAGCCGATTATGGAATTAGCTGCAGTTCCGATCAGGTTGTCAACGGTTGATGAAGAAGAGCTCGAAACACTTGATACAAAAATATCCTGTATTTTCTGGGTGGAGGTGAAAAAGCTGTTCTCAAAATCCGAAAGCCTTTCAGCCTCTTCCTCGAGCGAGCTGTTGATGAACGCCTGTATACGTTCCGACATCGTCTGACCTGTTTTTGAGATGGCGTTCTTTACAGATGCGAGCATTGCTTCTGAGGTCGCCTGAACCCTGTCCTTTTTCAGGTCGTCCGGCGTGAGCGGATAGTTGTCTATGGCGTTCAAAGCGGCTTTTTCAACGCTCGGCCAGTAGTTTTTTAGCATGGGCGAAAGATCGCTGAACGCCTTCTGTGCGTTGGCGTTTATAGTCGCGAATTCCTGGGTACGGTTTTCGCGTATGCGGTCGATCTCCTTTAAAGCCTCGTTGTATTTGGATTCAAATTCCTCGGATGCCATTTCAAGCGCGCTCTGACGAAGCTGGATCGCTTTGACTATTTCAAGAGAAGAAGTTTTTATGCGGCTTACGGGTGCGTTTAAAGTAACCGCGCCGCGGTCTTCCGAAAGGAACTTTTCGAGAGCGTCTTCAAACTCGGGGAAACGGCTTTTTTCAAGAAGCGACGGGTCGCCCTTTACCTTGGCTTTAAGAGCCTGCTTTGCGGAAAGCCCGAAAAGCTGTATCTTTCCAAGCTTTTGACGGTATGTTTCGTATTCCTTCGAATCTGTTCCAAAAGTAGCTTCGGCCTTGTTTAATACATATTCCTGTATACGGCCACGGATATTTTCGAGAACACGTTCAACGTCTTCTTCATCAAGCAGGTCGATGCCTGTAACGATGAAGAGCACGCGCCCTAAGTCGCTTGTTATGATCTTGTTTTCGAGGAAGTCGCGTTCAGATTCTGAAAACGGAGCCTGGGCCATAATGACCATAAGCGCGGCATCTATTTGCGGAAGCACGGACATGGTTACTTCCGTCATCGCTGCGTCATCGTTAAGGCCGGGTGTGTCGATTATCGTTACGCCGTTTTTGCAATAATTTATAGGATAGTAAACCACGGCTTCCTTTACGGTTTTGGCGATTTCTTCGCTTTCCTTTGTGAGTTTTGTGACGTAATTGTTGAGCTGGTCGATCCCTATCTGCTCCTGCCGTCCGTCCTTATATTCGATGTTTACGAACGGCGCCACATTGTATGTTATTTTGTTGAGCGTCGCAGTCGTGGGAAGAACGTCTACAGGCAGGATATTTTTTCCCAAAAGGGCGTTGATCACCGTACTCTTGCCGCGCTTGAACTCGCCGACGATGGCTACGCTGAATTCGTCCTTGGAAAGTCTGTCCAGGACTTCGTCTATAGAGCTTATGTTTCCATCAAGGTCGAGCTTCTGACTGTATTCGCGAAGCTTTTTCAGGTCGGTTATTATATCTGTGACGGTCTGCTTGTAGTTGAGGAAACCGCTGAACGAGGCAGGCTTTTCAGAGTGCGCCTCTTGTACATCGGACAAAATTTCTTTGGTGCTCTGTTCGATGTTTTCCTGTGGATTCTGGATATCTGACATATTGTGTCTCCTTTGCGTTTTTATCTGGCCGCCGTCTGCGGATGGTTTTCATATGGCGGTCATGGCTGCGTGCTTAATATGGCCTGTTTAATAGTGACAGTTTGGGCAGGGAGTAAAGCCTTCGCTTTCTGCCAGGTTTGTATTAAAGACATAGAAATTATCTCCGATAAAATCGTCGCAATAGAAGGTATGGTAAAGCCCTTCTTCATCGTCAGCGTTGATGAACGCAACGTTGGAGTCGACGAAATCCACTTCAAGCTGCAGGTATTCGTTCAGAGTAGTAAGGTTCTCTATCTCACTCTGGGCGTCGCTCAATTTGTCGTATGTATCAGAGTAAAGCTCTGCGAAATAATCCTCGGTCGTTTTGATATCCATGTATAGAAAAAGAACTATACAAAGAGCGGCGGCTGCTCCGAAGAAGCAGACTGTAAAAACCTTGAACACTCCGGGAACCTTCTTTTTTCGGGTTGTCTCCTCGGAAAGCCTTGCTGAAAGAGCGTTGATCTGCTCCGAAGCGTTTTTAAGTTTGTTTTCAAGAAGCTGATTCTGGGCTTCGGATTCGCTCAGCTGTTTTTGAAGGGCCTTTTCTTTTTCAGAGCCGTTCGAACCGTTGATTACTTTTGAACCGCAATGCGGGCAGAAGATAAGTCCCTCAGGTATTTCGTTGTGACAGTTGTTGCAGAGCATGTTTTTAATCTCCTTCCTTTAGAGTTTTGATCAGTTCTTCTATCTGTAGCTGTATCGCTCCGGCGGTTTTCAACAGGAGCGGGTGATTTTTTGCATACGCCTTTTTGTGCATGTCGAGTTCGTCGGCTTCTTTTTTGCAGGTGTTCTGAATCTTATCGCAGACAGATTTCGAATATTTAAATATCAAAGGATACCATTTGTTTTGTATTTCTGAAACGGAATGTTTCAGCAGCCAGTACAGCTCTGTGACGGACTGGTCTATACATTCTGTTATGTGCCCTGTGACGTCCGCAGTAGAAAGATCGTATGTATCGGGGTAAACGGACATGGTAAAGCGGAATACGACGGTTTTGAGAATATTTCCCATACATTCCAGCAGCGGCAGGCGAAAGCTGTTATCGTCAAAACCGATGTCTGCCTTTTGGAAAATTTCACAGAGGGAATCAATGCATGTAAGAAAATATTTTTTTACGTCGTTCAGTATTTTTTCGTCGAGGAACTGCGCAGCTTTTTCAGGCGTTTCTTCTATCGTGGGCTTGATCGCCGAAAATATCGCCATATGCGTATTTTCAGTTACTTTGGACAAAGAGGATATAAAATCCTTTATAAGTATGTTTTTAAGAAGAAAGAGCCTGTTCGCAGCTGTGTCAAGTTCCGGCTGCATTTCGTTAAAGAGCCTTTCGGCAGAAGGGAGAATATCGCGCATGAAAGTATCAGCGCTTTCAAAGCGGTCCTCTATGTCGGCTTCAAGTTCTTTAAACGCCTGGAGTTTTTTTTCGTTTTGCGTGTTAAGCGAGCTTAAGACAGATTCGACGTTTTTTACGGCTGAACGTATGGCGTTTTCGGTCTGTCCGGCCGTGAGCGAACCAAGAAGCATTTTCTGGAACTGAGGAAAGCGGCTTTCTTCAAGTGCGGATCTGCTTCCGGACGCAAACGCCTTAAGAGCGAGTGAGGCGGAAAGACCACAGATACGCAGGTCGTCAAGTATCTTATGTGCCTTGCGTATTGTATGGGCTTCCGCTTCATTTTCGTTAAGTGCAGAAAAAACTTCTGTGCGTATGCGTTCCGATATGGCGTGCATATAGTCGGAGTATACATAGTCGTCTTCGTCCAGCTGGTCCATGAAGGTCACGACAAAAATAATGTCGTGTATGCTTTCGCTTTCTAAAAGCCGGCAGACGAACTGCTTTTCGGTCAGGCTGAAAGGAAAACGGGCGTGTATAGGGACGATAACGGCGTCTACCTCGGGAAGCATGTCTATGGTTATCTGCGTCATTTTTTCTTCATCGTTAAGTCCGGGAGTGTCGATGAGATCTATATAGTTCTGGCAGATGACAGACGGATAAAAAAGCACGGCTTCTTTAAGCAGGGCAGAGACAGTCTGGCCGTTTTCGGTAAGTTTTGTTATAGAATCTTTAAGACCGGCGAAGGGGATCTCTTCTTTTGAACCGTCCTTATAAAAAAGCAGGACTTTTTCTTTCGGACCATAGGTTATGCGGCTGACTGCCGCGGTCGTCGGAGTTGCGTCGGCAGGAAGTATAGGAGCGCCAAGAAGCGAATTCAGCAGCGTGCTTTTTCCGCGTTTAAATTCGCCCATAACGGCGACGTTATACTTACGGGTTTTTATGATGTTTTTAGACTGTTCGAGCTTTTCGGAAAGTTCGCTGTCAAAATCAAGAATGGAGAGCATTTCCTGAAGCTGTACGATCGATTCATGCAGTTGAAATTCAACGGCTTTTATTGAAACAGCCATTCCTGCCCTCCTGTATGATGTTATTTTTTCTTTACGGCAAATGAGAGAAGTAAGATTTTATCCGCTATTATCATAGCATTATGCGGCATGTTTCTGTTCCCAAAAAGTTTGGGAATACAAGGAGTGATTTGAAGCAGTGGCATATTGAGAAGAGCTTGTTAATCCTTTATACTGTAAACGTACTATGCCGTGCTAAAGCTATAAAGACGGCGGAAGGCATTATCGGAGTTAAGGAGGAGCTGACGTGGGAGATAATACGCCGCAGGGCTTATCGGGAGAATTTCTGCTGCTTTTCACACTGGTCCTCTGGGCGCTGTTTTTAGCAGTTTATTTTGGAAACAGGAAAAGCAATATAAATAAATGGTTTTTTATCTGCGGTATGTTTTTCAGCGTAGGCGTGCTTAAGGAATACCTTTATTATTCGCTTTTTCCGCAGATATCCGAAGCGGCTCCCGGATTGATGAGCGACGGGACGGCGCTGTGCATTTATTCAGTACTGACCGCGATACCGTATTATTTCGCGACGCCGGCGCTGTTTATAACAGGGCTTTATTTCAGCCGTATGGAGATTCGAAGGCCAGGGCTTTTCCCATGGATAAAGATATTGGCGTTTATTCCCGGGATAGTAATGGCTGTAGTTTTTCCAATAACGGAAACAAGGTATTTTCAGCTGAATGATAAAGGGTATTATACGCTTATCAGCGTATATAATCTTATTGTAGCGCTTGCCGGAACTGTGCTTTTTTTGAGTGCGCTTGTAAAGGAACACAATCCAAAGGTAAAACGGCAGAAGCTGGCTATCGCAGTACTGGCGCTTGTGCCGAGCTGGTTTACAATAATGGCAACGCTCCCGGTACAGCTTTTCGCTGTAACAGGAGCGGAAAAGGTGTGGCAGAGTAATCTGATAGTGATACTCATTCTGGTATGTATATATGTTTATCTCGTGTTTAAAGAAGGCTTCATGGGGAGTCGTTTAAGGCACGAGACATACAGATGGGATCAGGACGAAAAGCTGGTCGGACAGACCATGCAGACGATACGTCATATGCTTAAAAATCAGATAGCCAAGATCGACTGGTGCGCAAAGAACATATCAGAAAATTCCGGCGGAGAGAATTTAAACGAATATACGGATATAATCACTCGTTCCACAAAGCGCATTTCGGATTTTCTCCATGTAGATACTGGAAATGGAGCGGAGATCAAGTGCAGCCCGCGGCTTGTCGACGCAGGCGAGCTTATTGAAAATGCGGTTATGGATTTTGATAAGCGGTATACGGGAGTCAAATTCAGCGTAAGCTGCATGCCAGGGGAGACCCTGTTCTGCGATCCCGGACTTACCGGGGAGGTACTTTGCAACATTATACAGAACAGCGTTGAGGCTATGAATGAAAAAGGAAGTATAACGATAGAATATAAAGATAAAAGCCGAAAATTGTCATGTATTAAGATAACTGATTCAGGCACCGGACTTCCGGAGAAAATAAAGGATACTATATTCCTGCCGTATGTATCTTTAAAAGAGGGCGGAGATCACTGGGGAATGGGGCTGTACTATTGTCAGAAGGCAATGCTGTCGCATGGGGGCCGTATACAGGCGGCCAATGATAAAGACGGGGGCGCGGTATTTACGCTCTGGTTTCCTAAAAAGAAAGGATTTGCTTGGGGGAATGGAAAACGGAAAGGTTAGAGTATTGATAGTTGAAGACGATCCGGACTTTTGTTTTCTGATAGAAAAAACCCTTTGTGCGGCAGGAATTGAAATTACAGGATCAGTATCGGACGCGTCAGGGGCGGTCGAAGCGGCTGTTCAGACACATCCAGATGTGGTTCTTATGGATCTATGCCTTGCGGATTCGGGGTTAGACGGGATAAAAGCGGGAAAGGAGATACGGCTGAATACCGACGCGAAGCTTATAATACTTACGTCCTATGAAGCGCCGGATATAATCAGAAACGCGTGCTGCCGGTCGTTTGCGTCGGGATATGTATTTAAAAGCCAGTTTGAATTGCTGCCTGAAACTGTAAAAAGCGTGGCAAAAGGGCATATACCGCAGGAATATATGATCGTTTCATTGATACTGTCGGAATTGTCTGTAGCTGAACGTTCCGTTCTTGAACTTCTCATGGGCAAGGATTTAAAGCTGCAGTCATCGCCAAAGACTATTTCCAATCAGAAAAACAATCTGCTGAAAAAGCTCGGACTTTCAGGGGCAGGAGAGCTCCGGCATTTGTTTAACGGGTTGATATAACGACG
>DVOP01000077.1 GCA_018713465.1 Candidatus Alectryocaccobium stercorigallinarum
TATAATATAAAAATCATAAATAAGAGGTACGCAAATATGAATTATAAAGAGCTTATCGTAAAATCAGGAATTAAAATGCTGAATTCAGGAATGACGGTCGAAACATGGGGAAATATCAGTGCGAGAGACCCGAGAAACGACAGGGTATACCTGACGCCGAGCGGCATGGATTATTCTAAAATAAATGAAGCCGACGTGGTAGTCTGCGATCTCGACGGGAATATTTTAGAAGGCCACAGAAAGCCTACCATTGAAAAAGATCTCCACCTTGAGATATATAAAAAAAGGAAGGACGTTAATGCGATAGTGCATACGCACCCGATATATTCTACTGTTTTTTCGTGCATGGGAGAGGATATACCGCCGATCATAGACGAGGCGGCACAGGTGCTTATGGGAACGTGCAGACGCGCGGATTATGCGCTTCCGGGAACAATGGAGCTGGCCGAAAATTGCGTAAAGGCGCTTGGAGATACAGCGATGAGCTGCCTTTTGCAGTCGCACGGCGCGGTATGCGTGGGAAAGGATATGGATACCGCGTTCAAGGTGGCAAGAGTTCTTGAGATGACGGCTGAAATTTATTACCGTATACGCGCCACAGGCGGAAGCCCGATCCCGATATTAGAAGAGAATATCGAATATATGATAGATTTTATGAAAAATAAATACGGTCAGAGGTAATAGTTATACCGGCGTCAGGTTTGATCTGACGCCGGAAGTTTTTTTACTTTTATTATACATACTGCGACAAGCACGATCGCGGCGGCTATCCACGCGGTCGGCTCAGCAAAGAAAATAAGCTCGTCTCCGAAAAGAGCGGTAAATAGATAGGCCATTGAGACTCTTGCGGCGAACTCCATTATCCCGGAAATAAACGGAGTGATGGTATCTCCGAGCCCCTGAAGCGTATTTTTAAAAATATGCAGCATATAAAGAGCTATAAGCAGGCTGCTCATTATAAAAAGATAATGATATGCGATATTAAGCGTCTCTGCGGCGGCCGCGCCTGAGGTATCTATAAAAAGGCTGAGTATAGGCCGGCCTGCAGCTATCATTGCCGCCATAACGATAACGGCAAAAACAAGACCTGCCAGAGCAGAGGATCTCAGACCTTTCTTTATACGGCTGAATAACCCGGCGCCGTAGTTCTGCGCCGTATATGTCGAAACGGAGTAGCCAAGAGAAATGGCTGAGCTTTCCATAAGACCGTATATTTTATTTGTGGCCGTAAATCCTGCGATAAAAATAAATCCGTGCTTGTTTATAGCGGACTGCAGTATCATTCCGCCGGCCGCTACGAAAATGTGCTGTACCGCGAGCGGAAAGCCAAGGCGGAACTGATTTCCGGCAATGTCTTTCCTGAATATCCAGTCTTCTTTATCCATTTTCATCAGGTCCATTTTCCTAAGGACATTAAAGCAATAGATAAAGGCTAAAAGCTGCGCGGTCACCGTGGCTATCGCTGCTCCGAAAATGCCCCAGTGGAATATGAAGACGAAGATCAGGTCGAGCGCTATGTTCGTAACCGCGGCTATGGCTATGGCGACGAGCGGAGTGCGTCCGTCGCCTAAGGCGCGAAGTATTGAAGAAGCCATGTTGTACGCCATGACTATAAGGAGGCCGCCGTACATTGTAATAAGGTATTCCGACGCGCCGGCGAAAATATCGTCCGGGGTTTGCAGCAGGTCAAGCAGCGGACGCGCTATTATAAGGAATACGGCCGTCATTATTATCCCGATGATAAGACAAAGCCTGACCGACATGGTGACGGAGCGCCTAAGCCTTACGCTGTCCCCGCTTCCGAAATGGTGGGATATCGGGATAGCAAAGCCCTGCGTCAGCGCCTGTATCACCCAAAGCGCCAGCCAGTAGGACCAGTCGGTCGCGCCTACAGCGGCAAGAGCGTCGACGCCGACTCCCCGGCCGACGATTATCGCGTCCACTATCATATATAATTGCTGTCCGAAATTTGCAAGTATAAGCGGGACAGAAAAGGTCAGTATGAGCTTCATCGGGTTTCCCGACGTCATATTAGTTACCCTGTTCATAGTTGTTTCTCCGGATATTTATGCAGGTTATGATTTTAGCGGTATGATTATAATACAGTTTTAAATTTGAGTACATATATTTTTTATATAAAGTATATTTACAGAACTTTAATCATATAATTATAAATTATTGCTGAATTTCAAAAAAAATGTGGATTTATCGTTTTTTTATGATACTATAAAACAAACGGATTTGAACCCGTTAAAGAGCGATAAAGTTATAAAAAATTGTTTGTGGAGGACGTTATGACCAAACAGGAAAAAATGCATGAATTAAAGGTTCTGGCAGCGCAGATCCGCATGGAGACAATGAAGATCATCGGTTCAAGAGGCTTCGGTCATGTTGGCGGATCAATGTCATTGGCAGACGCAATGGCAGTTATTTACGGAGCGTACATGAAATTCGACCCGAAAAACCCGAGATGGGAGGATCGTGACTGGTGCGTACTTTCAAAGGGACATGCAGGCCCTGTAATGTATGCTACACTTGGCATTATGGGATATTATCCGGTAAGCGACGCTTATAAGCTTAATCAGCCGGGAACAGATTTCCCGTCTCACACAGACAGAAATAAAACAAAAGGCGTTGACCTTACTACAGGTTCTTTAGGACAGGGTATCAGCGAAGCTGCAGGAGCTGCGCTCGGTCTTAAAATGCAGAAGAAAGACAACAAAGTATTTGTTTTTGTAGGCGACGGAGAGTCAGACGAAGGACAGGTATGGGAAGCAGCTCAGTTTGCGGCTCATTATGACCTTGACAATCTTATCTGCTTTGTTGACGACAACAAACGTCAGCTTGACGGACCTTGCGACGAAGTTATGAGCCACAAAAAAGGCGTTGGCGCAAGATTCGATTCACTCGGCTGGAACGTTATCAACGTAGTTGACGGAAACGATGTAGAACAGATCTATGACGCGGTAGCAAAAGCCTATGAGACAAAAGGCGTTCCGACATGTATTGTCCTTAATACAGTTAAGGGAAAAGGCGCTACATTCGCAGAGCCGACAGGAGCACATTCATCACAGCCTTCCAAGGAAGAGTGGGATGAGGGTATAGCAGCAGTAGAAGCTGCTTACGAAGCTATAAAGAACGCTTAATAAGGAGGCAGTGAAAGATATGAGTTTTACATTGATCGGAAACCACGAATCAGATAAAAGAGCAAACAGAGACGGTTATGTTGCAGCTATGATAGATATGATGGGACAGGACGATAAGATCGTTCATATCGACTGTGACCTTGAAGGCTGCATTAACGTAGGAAAGATAGCAAAGGCATTCCCGGAGCGTGTATTCAATGCAGGTATCGCAGAGCAGAACGCTATGGGCGTTGCAGGCGGACTCGCAGCTACAGGATATAACGTATTCGTACATTCATTCGGCTGCTTTGCTGCAAGAAGAGCCTTCGACCAGGCTTTCCTCGCTGCAGGATACTCACAGGTGCCGGTACATGTTATAGGATCAGACCCTGGAGTAACGGCAGCGTTCAACGGCGCTACACATATGCCTTTTGAAGACGCAGGACTCTACATGAACATTCCGAACGCAGTAGTTCTTGATTCATGCGACTATGCTCAGACATATGCGCTTACAAAAGCCTGCGCAGCTTATCCGGAAATTTCATACCTTCGTCTTATAAGAAAAGGTTTCAAGACTGTATACGCTGACGGCTCGGAATTCGAGATCGGAAAAGGCGTTACTCTTAAAGACGGAAAAGACGTTAC
>DVOP01000078.1 GCA_018713465.1 Candidatus Alectryocaccobium stercorigallinarum
CGGATATTTCTTCTTTCCGGAGATGGGCGTTGCTGGCGCGGCAGTCGCGACCGTAACCGGTCAGGGAATAGCCGCTTTAGCCGCTTTGGCGTTGAACCTTAAGAAAAATAAAGAGATATCCCTTTCGATGCGCAGCTTCAAGCCGGATGGAAAGATAATCAAAATGATATACAAGATAGGTATACCATCTATCGTAATGGTCAGCGTGAGCTCGGTAATGACGTTCGGAATGAACATAATACTTACCGGATTCACTTCAACAGCGACGGCGGTATTCGGCGTGTATTTCAAGATGAACAGTGTTATCTTCTTCCCCGTTTTCGGAATAAACAACGCTCTTGTTCCGATAGTCGCATACAATTACGGCGCAAAGAAAAAGTCGCGTATTAAAAAGGCCGTAAAGCTGAGCGTTATAGCCGGAATGTCTATAATGGCGATAGGTACTCTGCTCTTCTGGGTAATACCAGATCAGCTGCTTCTTATCTTTAACGCTTCAGAAGACATGCTCGATATAGGCAGGGTTGCTTTCAACATAATAAGCATAAGCTTCATACCGGCCGGATACAGTATCATTCTCGGTTCTGTGCTTCAGGCAGTAGGCGACGCGCTTTTCAGCATGATAAACTCTCTTGCGAGACAGCTTGTCGTACTTCTTCCGGTAGCATATATTCTCTCAAGAATGATAGGACTTGAAGCGATTTGGTGGTCTTATCCTATCGCCGAAGTCGTTTCTCTTCTGCTTATGACTATTTTCTTCATACGCGTATACAGAAAGAAGCTTGCCCCGCTTCCGGATTGACTTCAGAGATTAATATTGATAAGCTGAAAAGCTCCGCTGACTTTTGCCAGCGGAGTTATTTTATAAGATTTTTAAATTACGGCTGTATGATTATCCAAAAGCTCTTGCAGCTGCACAAGCCTGTTCTGGTCGAGCGCTGCTGTGTCCGCGAGCGGGTTTTTTATCCCGAGTTTTTCGTACTTGAAAAATCCCATCGTATGAAACGCCAAAAGCTCATACTTTTCGAATCTGAACCGCCGCGAATACCCGGCGTATTTTTTTATATCGTCGTCAGAATCGTTTATGCCCGGAACGACGACCGTCCTGAGCCAGAGCCTTTTATTTTTATCCGAGCAGTATTTTCCAATCTCCTCCGGATAAGAAAAATTTCCGCCGGTATATGTTTTATACGCCTTAGGTTCGCAGAATTTTATATCAAGTATTACCATATCGGCATTGTCTATAGCACACGTAACCTGTGGTTCTATCGGAACGCCGCCGGAGGTGTCTATGCAGTAGCCTATGCCTTCACTTTTAAGCATAGGCGAAAGCTCGTTTATAAAAGGCGCGTTCATCAGCGGCTCTCCGCCTGAAAAAGTCACGCCGCCTTTGTTTTTAAAATAAGGCTTGAAGCGTTTTATCTTTTTGAACACTTCTTCGGCCGGATATTCCTGTCCACGGCTTGTCCATGTATCCGGATTATGGCAGTAAACACATCTTAAAGGGCACCCGGTAAAGAAAATATCATACCGGATACCTTCTCCGTCAACGGCAGCCATAGATTCAAACGAATGTATATTTGCCATCTTATCTCTTTTCGTGGAATGTCCTCGCTATAACTTCTTCCTGTTTGTCTCTTGTAAGCTTATTGAAGTTTACGGCGTAACCGGAAACGCGTATCGTAAGCGACGGGTAAAGCGTCGGGTCGTTCATTGCTGCAATGAGTTTTTCCCTGTTGAGTACGTTTACGTTGAGGTGGTGAGCGTCCTGAGCGAAATATCCGTCAAGCATACTTACAAGATTTTCTACTCTTACGTTATCGTCGCTTCCAAGAGCCTGCGGCGTTATAGAAAACGTGTTAGAGATACCGTCCTGACAACAGCCGTAATCGAGTTTAGCGACAGAGTTCAAAGATGCCAGCGCCCCCTCGCAGTCTCTGCCGTGCATTGGATTAGCGCCGGGCGCAAAGGCCTGGCCTGCTCTCCTGCCGTCCGGGGTTGCACCTGTCTTTCTTCCGTACATAACGTTTGAAGTTATCGTAAGTATTGAAAGCGTATGCTTCGCATTTCTGTACGCCGGAGTCTTGCAGAGCTCATGGTAAAAGTATTCTATTATCTCTTTTCCGATGAGGTCTACTCTGTCGTCATCATTTCCGAATTTCGGGAATTCTCCCTCGGTCTTAAAATCGGTTATTATCCTCTGCTCATTCTTTATGGGAGTGACCTTAGCGTATTTGATAGCCGAAAGCGAGTCCGCGACTACCGAAAAGCCGGAAACTCCGAACGCCATAAGCCTCTGTACGTCGGTATCGTGAAGCGACATCATTAGTCTTTCATACGCATACTTGTCGTGCATATAGTGGATTATATTGAGCGTGTTAACATATAAATTTGCCATCCACGACAGATATTTTTTATATGTACGCAATACTTTGTCGTAGTCAAGTACTTCTTCAGCAAAAACTTCGCCTTCCGGAGCTATCTGCACTCCCTGGTTTTCGTCCTTTCCGCCGTTGAGCGCAAGCAGCAGGACTTTGGCAAGGTTGCATCTCGCACCGAAATACTGCATTTGCTTGCCCATCTTCATCGCCGAAACGCAGCACGCTATTCCGTAATCGTCTCCGTAGTCTTTACGCATTACATCGTCGTTTTCATACTGGATAGAGTCCGTGTCTATGCTGACTTTCGCGCAGAAATCCTTGAAATGCTCAGGAAGCTTTTCCGACCAGAGCACTGTTATGTTAGGTTCCGCCGAAGAACCGAGATTATAAAGCGTCTGGAGTATACGGTAGCTTGTTTTTGAGACCATATGACGGCCATCTTCGGTAACGCCTGCTAAAGAAACCGTTACCCAAACCGGATCTCCCGCAAACAGCTCGTTGTATTCGGGAGTCCTTAAATGGCGTACAAGTCTTAATTTTATAACAAGGTCGTCTATAAGCTCCTGCGCCTTAGACTCTGTGAGAGTTCCTTCTAAGAGGTCTCTTTCGATATATATATCTATAAATTCGGCTATCCTGCCTATTGAGTTGGCGGCACCGTTCTGCTCCTTTACCGCGCCGAGATATCCGAAATAAAGCCACTGAATCGCTTCAAACGCATTGTTCGCCGGCTTTGATATATCGTATCCGTACGAAAGCGCCATCGTCTTGAGCTGCTCCATAAATTCGAGCTGCTTCGCGAGATCCTCAAGCAGATGTATAGTCTCAGCGTCCATTACGTGTTTCTGGCTCAGTTCGCTTTTATCCTTTTTCTTCTGCTCTATAAGGTAGTCCATTCCGTAAAGGGCAATACGCCTGTAATCGCCTATTATACGGCCTCTCGCGTATGAATCCGGTAGTCCCGTGAGCAGACCTGCGTGACGGGCTTTTTTCATCGTATCAGAATAAACCCGGAATACGCCTGAATTATGAGTGGTCCTGAACTGAAATTCGTCTAAGACCTTACCAGAAAGCTTATATCCGTATGCTTCGCATGCCTGGATAGTATTTCTTATTCCGGAAAAAGGCGATATCCCGCGTTTTAACGGCTCGTCGGTCTGCAGTCCTACGATAATATCCGTATCCTTATCAACGACATAACCCGGCTTGTGCGAAAGTATGGACATAACGTTTTCTGTGTCTACGTCAAGCACGCCGTTATTTTTGTTTTCGGCAATAAGAAGCTCCTTGACGCGCTTCATCTCCTTTTCCGTCCTTTGAGTCGGACCCTCAAGGAAAGAGCCGTCGCCGCTGTAGGCCGTGTAATTTCTCTTTATAAAATCGGATACGTTTATGCCGTCGCACCATGCGCCTTTGGCAAATCCCCTCCACGAAGTCTGTTCCATTGTTCTACCCTCCAAACATAACAG
>DVOP01000079.1 GCA_018713465.1 Candidatus Alectryocaccobium stercorigallinarum
AAAGCAACTGTAGAAAAGATACAGGAGGCGGCGCTTAACGAGTTTTCGGAAAAAGGATTTTTAGGAGCGTCTTTGAGGAAGATAGTAAAAAACGCCGGAGTTACGACTGGTGCCTTCTACGGATATTTTTCAAGCAAGGAGGCTTTATTCGCTTCTATTGTAGAGCCGCACGCCGCGGCGCTTATGGGAAGATTCATGGAGGCTCAGATATCTTTTGCCGAACTGCCAAAAGAAGAGCAGCCGGAGCATATGGGCGTAGAGTCATCTTCATATTTAGACTGGATGGTGGATTATATATGCGAAAACCGTGAGCCTGTCAAGCTGCTGCTTTGCAGGGCTGAGGGGACGAGCTATGAGCATTTTGTCCACAATATGGTAGAGGTTGAGGTTGATTCGACACTGCAGTATATGAAAGTGCTTGAAGAACTTGGCAAAAATGTAATTGAGATAGACCGTGAGCTTTGTCATATACTGGCAAGCGGAATGTTCAGCGCCGTATTTGAAGTTGTAATACATGATATGCCGTATGATAAGGCAAAAGAATACGTATATCAGATACGGGATTTTTATACTGCGGGCTGGCAAAAATGGCTGGGGCAATAGCCCAAATCTTTTTTAAATATTGGTTAGCAGAAACTAACTTGAATTTTGCAAATAACAGGAGGTTAAAAAGTGAAGGGAAAAAAGCGAAGCAGTTTGTCCAGGATATTGGATTATGCGGGAAGACACAAAGCGCTGACGGTATTTGGCTGTATTCTTTCGGCAGTATCGTCTGTTATGGGGCTTATACCGTATATATGCATATGGTTTGTGGCAAGGACAGCAATTGAAGCATGGCCGGATCTCTCAAATGCATCGGATATGGAGCGGTTTGGCTGGACGGCCGTATGGTTTGCAGTCGGAAGTATAGTTGTTTATTTCGCGGCGCTTATGTGTACGCATATAGCCGCGTTCAGGACGGCAAGAAATATGCGTAGATCGTCCATGGAACATGTTCTGACGCTTCCGCTTGGATTCTTCTCGGGCAGCCAGACCGGACGGTTAAGGAAGCTTATTGATGACAACGCTGCTCTTACCGAAGATCTGCTCGCGCATAAACTGCCCGATATTGCAGGAGCTGCGGTCGCCCCAGCAGCAGCGGTCGTTATGCTGTTTTTGTTTGACTGGAGAATGGGTATCATGTGTCTTATCACCATGGCGCTTGCGTTTTTAAGCATGTTGATGATGATGGGTGGAAAAAACGCCGGCTTTTTCCATCGCTACCAGCAGGAGATAGAGAGAATGAGCGCGGAGGCGGTAGAGTATGTAAGGGGTATACCCGTTGTAAAAATGTTTCAGCAGACAGTTTATTCTTTTAAGGCTTTTTATTCTGCCATAAAAGATTACAGCAATCTGGCGAGCGAGTACGCGATGAGCTGCCGGGTCGGAGAAACGTTTTTCCTGACTTTTATAAATTCGGCGTTTGTATTGCTTATACCTGCAGCTCTTATTTTTGCGTCGGGAACTGACGTGCGTATCGTATTTGTAAATTTTATTTTTTACGCGTTGTTTGCTCCGGCGTGCGGACAGATGATAAACAGGATAATGTATATGAGCCAGTCGGTAATGGAGGCTGACGAGGCCGTCTGCAGGCTTGACGAGATATTAAGGCAGAAGCCTATGCAAACGGGCGGAAACGTAAAATGTCCTAAAAGCCATTCCATAGAATTTAAAAAAGTTGTTTTTACATATCCTGATACCGAACGTCCTGCTTTGGATAACGTAAGCTTTAAAGTCGAACCGGGTCAGATAGTTGCTCTCGTCGGTCCCTCAGGAGGAGGAAAGACTACAGCCGCAAGCCTTATCCCCAGATTTTGGGATGTGGATTCGGGAAGCGTTTTGATAGGCGGAGCCGACGTAAGAGATATAGATAATAAAGAGCTTATGGAAAATGTGGCGTTCGTATTTCAAAATGCAAGGCTTTTTAAAGAGAGCATTTTTGAAAACATACGCGCCGGAAAACCTGACGCTTCAAGGCAGCAGGTGCTTGACGCCGCGCATGAAGCAAGGTGCGATGATATTCTTGAAAAGCTTCCGGACGGGATAGACACGGTCATAGGGGCAAAAGGAGTATATCTTTCAGGAGGAGAATGTCAGCGCGTTGCGCTTGCGAGGGCGATACTTAAAGACGCGCCCGTAGTCGTGCTTGATGAAGCAACCGCAAGCCTGGATGTGGAAAATGAAAGCGCAGTACAAAGCGCGATATCGGGACTTATAAAGGGAAAGACCGTGCTTGTGATCGCTCACAGAATGAGGACTGTGGCAGGAGCGGACAAGATAGTGGTTCTTGAAAACGGACGCGTTTCGCAGCAGGGAACGCCGGAAAAACTGATAGCAGAGAACGGGTTTTACCGGTGCATGGTACAGCTGCAAAGCTCAAGTGATAAATGGAGCCTTTGATATGACCGGATCTTGATGAGATATGAGATTCTTTTTAGGATTTACTGCTTGACAAACCCTGCGGAATATTGTACATTGATATTGGTTAGCAAAGGCTAACCAATATTTAAAATAATAAGTTAGCGGTAGCTAACCACAAAGCAGCTTAAGGAGGCCCTATGTCTGAAGAACTTATGGTAAGGAACTGCGCGCCTACACTCGCGGGTATAAAAACAGGGAATATGTTTCTTGCTCCATATGCTGATGAGGCGGAAATGATTTCGGATATAAGAAGCTGGAACAGGCGCTTTGCGGACAAGGGACTGCGCGTGCTTCCGATGCGCTACAGGGAGAACAAAGCGCTTATATATGTATACCGTCCAAAATGTCTGGCATGTGATTTAAAGAATGAATCCGTATGCAGACTGCTGAACAGGTGCGGTTATCTGGCTGAAAGTCCGGACAGGTGTGTTGTCCATCTTTTAAAACGAATGAAAGAATGCGGCGAATTTCCTCATGAGGTCGGATTGTTTCTCGGATATCCGCCGGAAGACGTTTACGGATTTATAGAAAACAACGCCAAGAAGTGCAAATGCGTGGGGTACTGGAAGGTTTACGGAGACGAGGAAAAGGCGAAAAAGACTTTTGCGAAATATAAGAAATGTACAGATATATATTCGTATCTGTATGCATGCGGTCAGTCAGTTGAACGGCTTGCTGTAGCCGGTTGACATATAAAATAAAATTATGAAAGGAAATAAACTATGAGTAAAGCAGCGGTTGTATATTGGAGCGGGACAGGCAATACGGAAGCTATGGCTTCGGCTGTTCTTGACGGAATAAAAGAGGCAGGGGCGGAAGGCAGTCTGTTTACGGCCTCGGAATTTGACGCGTCGATGATGAACCAGTTTGACGCTATAGCGTTTGGCTGTCCGTCTATGGGCGCGGAAGAGCTTGAGGAAACTGAATTCGCGCCTATGTTTGAGGCGTGCGAAAGCAAACTGAACGGAAAACGTATAGCCCTTTTCGGATCATACGGATGGGGAGACGGCGAATGGATGCGCAGCTGGGAAGCAAGATGCAAAGACGACGGAGCATTTTTAGTATGCGATCCGGTTATCTGCAACAGTGCTCCCGGCGATGATGCGATAAGTGAATGCAAGGCGCTTGGAGGAGCGTTAGCTTAGGACATAAGATAAATACCACTTTCGATTTTATACCTTATAAAGCCATAAAAAACAAGACAGTGATCTGATATGCCGGATCTGCTGTCTTGTTTTGCTTTGATCTGATATTTATACTTTGTAAAGTTTATTCTGCTTTCTTATGGAAGCATTCGAATATCTTATTTACTTTTTCCTGATCCGGTTTTGGTGAGAGCACCGAAACAACCGGAACTATGATAAGTCCGGCGAGCATCGCTATAACGCCGCAATTTATCGGGCTTTGAAGTACGCCCGGAAGAAGAGAATTTCCGAACATGTTGAAAAGCATAAAGCCCACGCCGAATATGAAGCACGCCCAGCACGCCTGCTTTGTGGTACGCTTCCAAAAGAGCGAATACAGGAACGGAGCGAGGAACGAGCCTGCAAGCGCGCCCCACGATATTCCCATCAGCTGCGCGATAAATGTAACTGAGCTGTGGTACTGGATAAGCGCGATTATAGCTGAGATTGCTATAAATACGACTACAAGGAAACGCATAAGCCCGATGAGTTTTTTCTCGCTTGCCTTTTTTGCGATATTGTCTTTGACAAGGTCTATCGTTATCGTCGAGGACGACGCCAGCACAAGCGAAGACAGGGTGGACATCGAAGCGGCGAGCACAAGCACGAGCACAAGTGCTATGAGTACAGGCGAAAGCGTGGAAACCATCGTCGGAACGATGGAATCATATCCGTCGGCCGCAACATTTACCTGATCCGCATACAGACGTCCGAAGCCGCCTAAGAAATAGCAGCCGCCGGCTACGATAAGCGCGAATATCGTGGATATTATCGTACCTTTTTTTATGGCTCCTACGTCTTTTATGGCGTAGAATTTCTGAACCATCTGCGGAAGACCCCATGTTCCGAGACTTGTAAGTATTACAACGCACAGCAGGCTGAAAGGATCCGGGCCAAACAGGGAGGTGAGCGCGCCCTGGGCTATGCCCATTTCAGGATCTGAGACCTGTGAGAGCTTGTTTATCGATTCCGTAAGTCCGCCGTGGCTCATAAGGACGGCGATAACTACGGCTATAATGCCGAATATCATTATAAGACCCTGTATGAAGTCGTTTACGGCGGTGGCCATATATCCGCCGGCGTTCACGTATATGGCGGTGAGAACTGCCATGATAACTATGAATACCGAATAATCAATGTGGAACGCCATCTCAAAAAGGCGGCTTAAGCCGTTGTAAAGCGACGCCGTATAGGGTATAAGGAAAACAAATATTATTATCGACGAAGCGATCTTGAGGTTTTTGCTGTTGAATCTGGAACCGAAAAACTGCGGCATTGTGGCTGAGCCTAAATGCTGAGTCATTATCCTTGTGCGTTTTCCCAAAACGATCCATGCCAAAAGAGAGCCGAGGAAGGCGTTTCCTACGCCTGCCCACGCGGCTGCGATACCGTATTTCCAGCCGAACTGTCCGGCATAGCCGATAAATACGACAGCCGAGAAATAAGATGTTCCGTATGCAAAGGCCGTGAGCCACGGACCGACGCTGCGGCCGCCGAGCACAAAACCGTTTATGTCCTTGGTTGAGTGGCGCCAGTAAAAACCAATGCCTATCATTACCGCGAAATAGCAGATAAGAAAAATCAAGTTTATCATTTATGTCTTCCCCCACTGTTGAATAAATTTGTGACTTTAAAGCGATAAAGCGATTTTAACACTTTAAAGTACAAAGGTCAAATACTTTTTACTTTGATTTAGTAAAAATATATGATTTTAATTGACAAAATATATATGGCATGTATAATAAACAAGACATCTGTCTTTACAGATGTAAATTCAAAATAATACCGGCTGCAATGCTTCAAAAAGTTGTTAAGGTAAAAGTAAGAGGGAGATATGAGTGGTTTCAAGGCATTTTTAAAAAAGAAGAATATCGAGATCACCGCAAAGCGGTACGGCATAGACGCTCTCGGGGCGATGGCACAGGGCTTGTTCTGTACGCTTTTGATTGGAACGATATTAAATACGTTAGGTTCGAGCTTTAATATAGGCATATTCAGTTCATATGTATATACGTCGGGCGACGTGGGATATACGATAGGAGACCTGGCCTCGGCAATGGTAGGTCCAGCGATGGCGGCGGCGATAGGAAATGCTTTGCAGGCTCCTCCGCTTGTCCTGTTCTCGCTTGTTCCGGTGGGATACGCCACAAATATGATAGGCGGCGCGGGCGGACCTTTGGCGGTACTTGTTACGGCGATAATCGGAGCGGAGTGCGGCAAACTTGTCTCAAAGGAAACCAAGATAGATATAATCGTGACGCCGATAGTAACTATCGTTGCAGGAATAGGCATGGCGGCGCTCGTGGCTGCGCCGATAGGCTCGGCGGCTTCGGCGTTGGGCGAGATGATAATGTGGGCGACAGACCTGCAGCCCTTCCTTATGGGAATAATCGTATCAGTTCTTGTAGGTGTTGCTCTGACACTTCCGATATCGTCAGCGGCTATATGCGCGGCGCTTGGCCTTACAGGTCTTGCAGGCGGAGCCGCGGTGGCGGGCTGCTGCGCGCAGATGGTTGGATTTGCCGTAATGTCGTTCAGGGAAAACGGAGTAGGCGGACTTGTGTCTCAGGGTATAGGAACGTCCATGCTGCAAATGCCGAATATAGTAAAGAACCCCAAGATATGGATACCGCCGACGGTCGCGTCCGCAATAACAGGGCCGATCGCAACATGTATATTCGGACTTACGATGAACGGCGCGGCCGTTTCATCAGGTATGGGAACATGCGGACTCGTTGGACAGATAGGAGTATATACCGGCTGGCTCAACGATATACAGGAGGGAACAAAAGCCGCGATAACCGCTTTTGACTGGGCGGGACTTATACTTATATGTTTCGTGCTTCCTGCGATCTTAAGCGTTATATTCTGCAATATATTAAGGAAGATAGGCTGGATAAAAGAGAACGATCTTAAGCTTCCGGAATGATGTTAAAGCCGCTTGTTTGTAAAAACAGGCGGCTTTATTTCGGCCAAAATGTGTATATATATAATCTCTAATTTGATAAAATTAAAAAAAGGAATGAAACGGAGGTGAGTATTATGAAAAAGATTTGCAGAAGCCTTTGCGCAGCCTTGGCAGCTGTCTTGTTTATATTCGTCTTGGCCGGCTGTGAGGAGACAGGCTATAGCGAGCATGAGGGCGTATTTATAAAGACTGATTCGGGTCATAATGTTTTGCTTCAGGAGGATACGGACGACGAATACAGATATGTTTTTTTGGAGGAAAGAGATGAAGCCGAAGGAGCGTTTGATGAACTTGACACAGGCGACCGGATAAGGATAAAGGTCGTGAAAATAAATGAGGAAGACGGCGTGATGAATACAGAGGTTTTTGAATGTGAAAAAATTTCAGACGGTTCCAAAGAAGATATAGACAGCAGCGACATGGAAAAGATAACAGAACTTGACGCCGGATATACGGAAAATTCATAAAAAGAGTACCCTGCCGTTTATCATAATTTAAAACGGCAGGGCGCTCTTTTTTTTAGAAGTTATATAAAGCAGTCATTATTTAACTTGTTTTCCCGGTGCCTGCACAGCCGTTACCAGCAATCCTGTTATGATAGCTGAAGCAACCGGAAGGAGCATCATCACAGTTATACCGAAGGCTGCGGCGACGATACCCATCAGCATTGAGATGAAGCAGAAGCCTATGTATTGCGAAGCAAATATTATCCCTGAGCTAAGCCCGGTATTCTGCGGATACATTCCTGTAATGAGGCTTATTATCATCGGTATCGTCGCGCCGATAAATATTCCGAATAACAGTGTACTGATAAAAAACGCCTGATAGTTTCCGGAAACAGTACCGATAAGTAAAACAACGCCTGCAATGATATTGCCAATTACGATTATGCTTTTCGGAGGGATATTTTTAAAAAATGGAGTAAGTCCTATGGCAAGGCGGATCACAGCCATTCCGATCCAGAAAAACACCAGTACAAGCGCGTGCAGGAGCGCTCCGGCTTTGGGATAAGCCTCTTGGCAGTATTTAACGACCCATATCGTTATGCCGTTTTGGGCCATGCCGTAAAATAGGGTGGCAAAAGCAATAAGCCATACGTTTTTATCCGAAAAGATTTTCTTTGACGGCGTTGCGCCGGATTCCGCAGCTTTATTTGTATATATATGTTTTATATCTTTTCTTTCTGTCAGGTAC
>DVOP01000080.1 GCA_018713465.1 Candidatus Alectryocaccobium stercorigallinarum
CCGGAATATTTAACATAATATTTTATTTTATCAGCTTATCAATTTCTTCAACGCTCCAGAATTCATTTGGATATATCGTTAAAAATTCCTTATGCTTCCTGATTATCCTGTAAGGAGTGCTTGAATTATCATAAACATGCATTATATCGCATATTTCCAATAACTCTTTTATATTTTTAAGAGATTTATAATATCGTTCAACAACCTTGTCGTATTCTACAAAATGTCCGCCGCTTTCGTATCTGGCAGTGACCCTTTCTATATTTATCGCTGGATTAGCAGTCAGTACAAAAATACTCTTGTGTATTTTTTTCTTCCGTCTGGACATTCAATATAAGCCCTCTTTTTTTCTTTATCGTATTTTGCTATTGGGTGACCTAAAAATTTAGCTTTTTCGAGCGCCACTTTTACCGCTTCACGGGCACGCCTGTCCATTTCAATATCTTCTTCAGTTAAATCTTTATCCACTTCATTCGGATATACTATTTTATATTCCATAAGCAGCTCTCCTTAACTGTTTACCTGATATCAATTATATCAAATATTATTACAAATACAATTGATTTCTGTAATATTCACTTTACATTTACACTAAAGCAGGACACGCTGTATATTTACTCCGCGAAATACCCTTTTACATCAAACGAATGATTCATGGGCCCGGAGCCTTTCCCGAGATCGAGCATTGCCGCGAGCGCGCCGGAAATATATTCCTTGCTGCGCTTTACCGCCTCGTCAAGCGAATATCCTTTTGCGAGATTCGCCGCTATCGCGCTTGAAAGCGTACAGCCGGTACCGTGCGTATTAGGATTATCTATGCGTCTTCCCTCAAACCATTTAACATATCCTTTCGTATACAAAAGGTCGTTAGCGTCATTTAAATCATGGCCTCCCTTGAGCAGCACGTTGCAGCCGTATTTTTCACATATTATCGCGGCTGACGCTTCCATTGCAGCCTTTGACTTAATATCTATCTCTGCAAGTATCTGCGCCTCCGGAATATTCGGCGTAACTATTTCCGCCAGTGGAAGCAGCCTTTTGGTAAGCGTATCCAGCGCGTCAGACTTTAAAAGCTTTGAGCCTGATGTTGCGACCATTACAGGGTCGACGACTATATGCTTCGCACCGTACTGGGTAAGTTTATCCGCGATGACCTCGATAAGCTCTGCCGCAGAGACCATTCCTATTTTTACCGCGTCTGGATATATGTCTGTAAATATCATATCCAGCTGCTTCGCAAGAAACTCAGGCGTAGCGTCCATTATATCGCTCACGCCCGTGGTATTCTGTGCCGTAAGCGCTGTAACAGCACTCATGGCATAAACGCCGTTCACGGTCATAGTTTTGATATCCGCCTGTATTCCAGCGCCGCCGCTGCAGTCGCTTCCCGCTATAGATAAAGCTGTTTTCATATTCAGACCTCGTTTCTGTATGTAATATATTTTTTATCAAAATAATTCAGCACGGCCATTCCAACAAGAGCCACCGCGCATAATATGACTATCGGTGCGAATACCGCCGCGCCGTCCATTCGGCTGACCATTCTTTTACTTAAATATCCAAGCCCCTCCGTCGCGCCCAACCACTCCGCGACAGCCGCGTCTATGACAGCCCACGGCAATGTCATCTTAAGCGCGGTAAAAAATTTGGGTATTGCCGACGGCACCTCAAGCATAAAAAATATTTCCCTGCCGGAAGCTCCGCACGTCTTCAGCCATTCCTTTTTCTTTCCATCTGCAGCCTTAAAGCCCTCATATGTGTTAAGCGTTATGGCAAAGAATGTGCTGAGTACTACCGCAATAAGCCTTGCCGGAAGCGTATACCCAAGCCATAATACAAACAGCGGGCTAATGCACATGACAGGCACCGTCTGCGTTATAGTAAGCGCCGGACGCAGCATAGCTTCGGCATGCTCCGAAAAATGCATAAGCGATGCCAATAAAACGCCGATCGATATGGCGAGCCCCCACCCTGCGCCTACGGTAACAAGCGTAGACGGCAGATGGTGCAGGAACAAGCTTTCACGAAGCTCCCATATTTTTAATATAATATCCGACGGCGCCGGAAGTATATGCTTCATACCGATAAGCTCCGCCGCCGCCTGCCATGCTGCAAGCAGAACGAAGACTAATATCAGCGCCGGCAGTCTGTCTTTAAACTTATTTTTGCTTTTATCATTCATTATTCTGTACTATAACATCTGACGCTTTTATTTCAGCTACTGCAAGTCCCGATTCTTTCATCCAGTCGATGATATCCTGCCATTTTTCATCGGACATAGTTAAAAACGGCTCTTCCTCAGTCTCCATTTTATCCATAAGGATTTCATAACTCTGGCGCTGCTGATCCTCGTCCAACGGATTATCATCACTGTTCATTTTGCTCATTATAAGCTCAAGCGCCGCGTCCTCGTCGGACTTCATGTCTTCAAAACCTTTTTCGCACGCTCTTAAAAAACCCTCGTAGACCTCCGGTGAAGCGCTATATGAATCGTCGTTTACCGCCATTACAAGGCCGTACAGCTCCGGGAATCCATAATCCTGTTCGTAAAATATATTAAGCTCATAGCCCGCATTCTGCATGGTTATGACTTCATCGTTTATAAAAGTTCCAACGACGAGATCAACGCTTCCGGTCGTAAGGCTTGTAACAAGATCATATCCGACGTTGAGAAGCTCATAGTCCGAATCCTCAAGTCCGGCGTTCCTCGTGATAGTGCGGATAGTCGCCTCAGCAAGCGAGGTTCCGGCATATCCGACCGTCTTTCCTTTAAGCGTGGCCATATCCGCCGTTATGTCCGTATTTGAAGCAAGCGAGCAAAGACAATCGAGCTGTCCCGCGCATACTGACGCGAGCGCCTTTACAGGCATGTCGCTTTCAACCGCCTGAACTATCTCGACAGGATATGTGAGTCCTATCTGCGCACGGCCTGACGCCACGAACGTTATCGCGTCTATACTCTCAGCCGGGCTTATAAGGTTCACATCAAGCCCCTCGTCTTCAAAATATCCGTTTTCCTGTGCGTAATATAAAAACGTATGTATCGCGTTCGGATACCAGTCCAGAACAACATCTATCTGCGTAAGCTCACCGCCTGCGGCACTCTCGCTTTCCGCCGCCTCTCCTGAAACCGACGAAACCGAACCCGAGCCGGACGCCGCCTGTCCATCACCCGCGCCCCCGCACGCTGTAAGCCCCGCGGCGCAAACACACGCCAACGCTATTGCTAATATTTTTTTCATTCTCATATCAATCTCCATTCAATTAACTATTTGTGAAATAAAATTTATGAAAACAATTCCGAATCCCATTGCACAAAGGAGTCCGAAGACATGCGAGACTGCGAAATTCATATATGTGAGCAAGTCGAGCGGTTATGGCTGAGGGCGCTGAACGTCCGGTGGACGTTTGGTTAGCGCCGACCGAAGCGGAGCGTAGACGGACGACTGCTGGGTGAGGAATGTTTTCTAAATTTTAATATATTCTTCTACAGTTCAAGCAGCGCCGCGGCGAACAGCGCCGTCCTTTCTTTGAGCGACGGAATAAACACACACTCCTCCGTCGTATGCATTCCAAGACCCTCCGGCCCCAATCCGTCCAGCACCGGCACGTCAGAGGCTGCGATATAATTAGCGTCAGTAGCCGCGTATATATCCTCGCCGTTTTTGTTCACACCGTCCTCCTTGGTTTTCAAGCCTAAAAGCGACGCCGCGTGTTCTATCTTTTTATAGATTCCCGAAGCCCTGTCCATATGTATCTGCGGCGGAAACAGCATTCTGTACGTAAGAGACGCCGAGCAATCCGGGTCGTTGGTAAAGCTTCCCATCTTATCCAGCTTCTTCTCGCATTCATGATACGAATCCCAATCCGGAATTCCTGCTACGCAGAACTGCATGTTCGCGTCGCCCGATACAACTCCGTTCGGACGGCCGCCGCTTACCGGAGCGGCGTTATAATAAATTCCCTTTTCATCGTCATTCAGACTGTAAAGCTCAAGTATCTTATGCGCAAGCTCCTTATTCGCGCTGTGACCCTTTGAATAATCGCAGCCTGCATGAGCCTCGACACCCTTTATGTCCAGGTTTCCCAAAATGACTCCCTGGCGGCTTGTAAGCACCGGAATAACACCGTCCTGCTTATATCCCGGCTCGAATACGAACGCGGCGTACGCTCCTGGCGACACCTTGCCGTATACCTCCTGACCTGTCATGGAGCCCTGTTCCTCGTCGCATGTATAGAGCATGTCTATCTCTATATCCGGCAAAAGCCCCAGATCCTTTAATATCCTTACGGCATAACAGCTGACGGCCACGCCTCCCTTGCAGTCTATCATACCAAGGCCGTATAACCTGTCGCCGTCTCGGTACGGTTTATGCTCTGCTGCAAAGCCTACGGGAAAAACCGTATCTAAGTGGGCGTTGATTATTATGCGCTTCGGCGCGCCCGGGTTTATCCTCGCCAGAAGATGAGTTCCTACGTTTTCATAAACTATCTCCTCATATTCGGGCGACAGTACGTCCAAATGCTTTTTAGTGACGTCGACGGCCTTTCTGTTGCCCTCGATATAGTGAGTCTCACTGTCGAACGAAGCGTACTGCGTAAGCATTTCTATCTGCGCGGGAAGATACTCTTCCGCCTTGTTTTTTATCTTTTCAATGATTTCATTTGAATTATCCATCATATATACCTTTCATAAAACATTTTCAGGCCTTCCATGAGAAAACCTTCTTCTCTATAACCGACAAAACTCCGTTTAATATAAGCGCTATGACTGTAAGCACTATAAGCGGCGCTAGCAATCCTGCCGCGTCAAGCTCCGTCATGCAGTTTCGGCTGTACATTCCAAGTCCGGCGGGAGCTCCAAGCCATTCCGCGACTGCCGCTCCGACCATGCTCCACGGGACCGCTATCTTAAGCGCCGTGAAAAAGTCCGGCATAGCCGTAGGAAGACGGAGCAAAAAGAATCTCTGCCATCTGTCGGCGCCGTATGTTTCCATCAGCTCGGTCATGCCCTGATTCGTCGATTTCAGTCCGTCAAACACGTTTACCGCTACCGAAAAGAAATTCACAAGCACAACGACGAACACACGCATTTGAACCGAATAGCCAAGCCAGAGCACAAGCACAGGTGCTATGCACATCGTCGGTATTGTCTGTGAAGCGGTAAGCAGCGGATATACCGCCTTTTCTATCCGCGCGTCGCAGTCCATCAGCAACGCGAAAACAAATCCCGCTATAACCGAAAACAGGAGTCCCAAGCCGACTACCTGCATTGTCGCGGGCAAATGAACGGTAAATATCTCCACCCTGTTTTCCCATATATGCGCAAGCACGTCTATCGGCTGCGGCAGCATATAGCTCTTATTCACGGCCATCGCAATGACCTGCCACAGGACGATGAGAATGACTATGAACAATGCTCCCCACAGTCTTTTCTTAGCCGCGCTCATATTTCCGCCTCGCTTCGAAGTATCGAGATTATCTCGTTTTTGAGCTTTTCCACCGGGCTGTCCGCCAGCATGGAGATATCCCTTGCCTCCGGCAGCGGGACCTTGTATTCATGTATCGTATCTACCGGCCTGCCGCTTAACACAAGTATCTTCTGCGATAAGAAGACTGCTTCGTCAACGTCGTGCGTTATGAAAAGAATAGTCTTATCCAGCGCTTTCCACTGAGTGTAAAGCCATTCCTGAAGCCCTATCCTCGTTATAGAATCAAGCGCGCTGAAAGGTTCGTCGAGCAGCAGGAAATCAGCTCCGGTACACAGTGTGCGCGCAAAGCTCACCCTTTGCCTCATTCCGCCTGAAAGCTCTCTTGGATATTTTTCCGCACAGTCATAAAGCCCTACCTTATCGAGCATTGCATACGCGCGCTCTTTCCTTTCGTCCGCTCCCATGTGCTTTACCTGCATGGGAAGGCTTACATTCTGCCACGCGTTCCTCCACGGAAAAAGCAGGTCCTGCTGCGGCATATATCCCGCAAAGCCTTTTATTTCGGATATGTTTTTCCCGTCCGCTGTTATTTCGCCGCTGTCCGGTCTTTCAAGCGAATTCAATAGCCTGAATATCGTCGTCTTTCCGGTTCCGCTCGCGCCTATTATGCTGACAAAGCTCTTATCTTCTATGGAAAAAGATATATCTTTAAGTATCTGAGAATCGCCGCCCTGATAGGTAAACGAAACATTTTTAAATTCAAGCATTGCTTATTTCCTCATCTCCCAAGACATATCCCAGAAAGCCTTCTCGTAAAGGGTACATCTGTTTCCGATCTCTACAAGTCTTTTTATCTGCTCTTCGCCGTATCCAGCCGCGGCTTTATCCGTTATGCGTATGAGCTCCTCGTTTTCTGCATGATATTCCATGCTTGAATAGCCTTTTATCCATTCCCCGAAAAAATCATGCTCCACACACGACGGATCTTCTTTCACCATTTTTACCGCTATCTCCTCATAGCTTACCGCGCACGGGAGTATAGCCGCGCATATCTCGGCGGGTCCGGCTTCATACGCGATACGCAGCATATAGCTTGTATAGCTCAAATTATCCTGCGCCATTCTCGTTTTCGCGGCTTCGGCCACGTCTATCCCAAGCCGGCTCATATAGCCCCTGTGGATATCCATCTCGCCGCTTCTGATACTTGATACATACGCCGTAAACGCGTCTGTTATCTCGTCGTCATACGATTTTCCCGCGCCTATCGCGAAAACCTTTGCGTATTCCATCAGATACAGATAATCCTGTATCATAAAATATTTAAATTTCTCCAAAGGCAGTGTTCCATTGGCTATCCCCAAAACAAAAGGATGGGTATTAAACCCATCCACAAGTACACGACTGCCCTCTAATATTCGTCCGGAGACACTATTAACCATGATATAGTACCTCCTTTGCCATATTGAAAGCGCCTGCACCCTGAATGGTGGTAGTCAATGTGATGTTTTTTTTCGACATAACAGTCTCCTTTCACATTGATTTTTTATAGCGACAAAAGATGGTGCCCCTAATCTGCCGCTTTATTTATTTTTACATGCCGCCGACACTTATGTCAGACAAACATGCTCAAATCCAATTTTTCGTAATCTGTAATATAAATATCGCTTAAAGCCTTTAACTCCTCCTGATATTTTCCAAACGCCGCGTCATAAACCCCCGCGATCTTGAATCCCGCGTCCTTTGCGGTCTTTGCCGCCTGTACCGAGTCTTCAAAAACATAAACCTCGTCCGCGCGGCAGTTAAAGCTTTCAGCCGCCTTGTTAAAGATAAG
>DVOP01000008.1 GCA_018713465.1 Candidatus Alectryocaccobium stercorigallinarum
AACATCAGAAGAATTATATAGCATATATGATCGTAGATAAATTTCCATTTAAAATACCGCCAATAAAAGGTTATGTTTCGAAACCCCCTGCTTGTATATGCTGTTCTGTGATAGCATAATAGCCTTAAATAATGAGTTTCAAAAAATCAAAAATATTCATTTTTCGAAAGTGCATGTGTATATGAAATTAATAACGAGAACAGAGTATCTAAACCGAATCATTTAACTGAATCAGACTCCTGATATTAAAATCATCACAGGTATTCGACGGTCGGGGAGGTCAGAATTAATGCGGGCATATATCGACTACCTGCTCGTCAGATATATCAAATATCTGTGCAGCGCATTTGTATGAAGACCTTTTTGTCAGCGCTAAAACAGTATGCATACAGCTCGCAAAAAGGCCTGGATCTGCCGGACAAATACGCCAGACAATTACATATGCATGAAGTTCCTTATGAAATATAGCTTCACGCCTCTTGTCAATGCTATGTATATCGGCTGCGCCCCAGCCCCTTATTAATTTTATATTCCCCTCGAAAGGCTCCGGCAGCTCCCCTGCCGGGGTCTTTCACTTTGTAATGGAATGCTTTGGTTTGCGGCATGTTGTATTAACAGACTTCTCTTTGCCTGAACTCACGCTTCTGCGTTGCCTCCTTTATGAGAATATACAGCACGGAAACTATTGGCACACTGAAAAACATTCCGGCCAGTCCTCCTATATTTCCGCCAACTATCACTGCCGCCAATACCCATATTCCGGGCAGTTTTATTTTACTTCCCATTACCTTCGGATATATCACATTTCCCTCAATCTGCTGAAGAATAATAAAAAATATAATAAACTCGATTGCTTTAAGCGGATCTACAGTCAATATCATAAGCGCTCCCACGATCGTACCGATAAAGGCTCCGACCACCGGAATCAGAGCTGTCACGCCGACCAGCGCTCCGATCATAGGCGCGTACGGTATCTGCAGTATCAGCATTCCAGCCATGCAGAGTGTTCCGAGTATCACCGCTTCTATCGACTGTCCGGAAATGAAATTTCTGAAAGTCATGCTCGCAGTCGAAGCGGCATGGATCAGCCAATTTCCGAATCGTTCCGGAATCCACGCGCGAACAAGCCTGCTCATCTGCTGCTTCAGTTTTTCCTTACTGAAAAGTATATAGACCGCAAAGATAAATGCTATGAAAAAATTCACAATTCCGCCTATAAGAGTGCCGAGTACGCTGAAAATATTTTCGACGATCGGCCTCCATTCCTGCTGAAACCAGTTTTTGACGGATGCGAGAATCTCATCCCACTCAATGCCCAAAATCACGCTTCCAAACGGGTTCCCTGCGAAATCCGCCTCATTCATGGTATTCAGTTGATTTGTCAATCCGGTGATTCCATCCACCATCACTTCAATAGCGTCCGCCAGTGCAGGAATAACCAACAGTCCAACTCCAGCAATAATTCCGATTATCAAAAGCAATGCCAGCATAAACGCCACCGGTCTGCGCAGCTTCTTCAAAAGCGGTTTCTCAGCTTTTCTCCAAATATGCAATTCGAAAAAACGCATTGGCACATTTAAAACCGCAGCTATAACGCAGCCAATTAAAAGCGGCATGATGATGTCCGCGCACCAGGACAGCGCCTTGGCTACAGCGTCAATGTTTTGCACACCAAGGAATATCAGAATACAGACCGCAGCAATTCCAATGATCCACTTTGCCAATGCTTTTCTTTTCACAGGTGAAAAATTCATTTCAACTCCTCTCCTTTTTTCAGACGTTTATAAAACGCTGACGGGAAAATCTATTAAGTCTTTCACGGCGTTTTCATTGTCTCCCGTATATTCTTGCATAGTAACATATTTTTCTGCGGAAAAACACATATATAATCCATTTTTACTATTGTATAAAATCGCTGTATCTTACAATTATTTCGTGCAAATCAAAAACGCTCATTCATCTTGTTCGGCGCCCTAAGTCTGTACCCCTTCACCTCTATCAAAGCGGATTTTAAACGCAAGCTTTTTATCAGCGCTAAAACAATATTCATCCGGTTCCCTGAAAGACTTGAATCAGCCGGATAAATGCTTATAGCTTGTTATTATATAATTGTTAATATATACTTGAGTTATTGTAAAAAGACTTGGGTATATCCCGGTCGGATTTAATAAATTATCTTAACTATACTATTAATACGGGAGAAATTTTATGCCGGTATTTGATTTTAATTCTTCAAACAGCGAAAACACAGAATCCGTCTGCACATATACAGCCTTTCGTTCAAACCTTGACCATGCGGACGCCGAAAACCCTATACTTATTCTTGACAACTCAAAAAAAGAATGGCCTCACCACTCCAAGGGCGTTTTTTCCGATCCCTTTAAGCGTACGTCATTTGGGTTTACAAACGAGGAAAACAAACCGTCAGCAGACATCCTTAAAATAGATTCACGATTCATAAGCCTTGTCAGATGGCTCGGCGAGAGCCGTATAAATGTGCTGCTCTCGGGCAAAAACACACCCGGCGGATACGCCGTTTACAGAATACGCGAAACGGTTCACGGCAACAGCTCAAAGCTTTCCGCCGAAGACGGTTTTTTACAGTATATGATAGGCCGGCTGTTTGCAAGCGACGCTCCGTCTGATGCAGAGCCCGATGACGACGCCGAAGAAACCGGCGACGAAATGAAGCTCACAAGTCTTCAAAGCATAACAGATTTTATGATATGCGCGGGCCGCACTCTGCCTGAAAACATAAGAATATGGGCAAGAAGAAATTTAGCCGTCGCGAAATCGCATGAGGTAACGGCGGAGGAACGCCGCCACGCTCAACGCGCTTTATCAATAATGATGAACATTCAGTGGAAAAACGATTATTTTGAATCTATTGATCCCGATGAAGCCAGACGTATACTCGATGAAGAGCTTTACGGAATGGAAAAGGTCAAGCAGCGCATAATCGAAACCATAATACAGATAAACAGAACTCATACGCTACCTGCTTACGGAATCCTGCTTGCCGGTCCGGCCGGAACAGGAAAATCACAGGTCGCGTACGCGGTCGCAAGGATACTCAAGCTTCCGTGGACTACTCTCGACATGAGCTCGATAAACGACGCCGAACAGCTTACCGGAAGCCCGAGGATATACGCTAACGCTAAACCCGGAATTATAATGGAAGCGTTTGCCAATGCCGGCGAGTCAAATCTTGTATTTATTATAAACGAGCTCGATAAGGCGTCTTCAGGAAAGGGCAGCGGAAATCCCGCAGATGTGCTCCTGACACTGCTCGACAACCTTGGCTTTACCGACAATTATATTGAATGTATGATACCGACCGTCGGCGTTTATCCGATAGCTACCGCAAATGACAAAAGCATGATAAGCAAGCCTCTGCTTTCCAGATTCGCCGTTATAGACATTCCGGACTATACGCCGGATGAGAAGAAAATAATATTCGCAAGATTTTCACTGCCGAAAGTGCTGAAAAAACTCGGTCTGAAGAATTTTGAATGCAGAATATCCGACGACGGTCTCAGCGAAGTCGTTGAAATATTTAAAGACACTACAGGCATACGCGACCTTGAACAGGCGGCTGAGCATATTGCGGCACACGCGCTTTTTAAAATAGAAGCGGAGCATGTCGAATCGGTTAAATTCGACGCGGAAATGATACGTGAGCTGTTCACCTGATGTTCCTGTTCTTTGCACATATAATTTAAAAACAAAAAAATATATTCCAAGGGAACATACAACGCCTTGCTTATATCAAAAGCGGTATTTTCGAAGCCCGGGCTTATAAACGTTAAGCTGAGTCTTAAGCACAGGCGGTCCCCGTGGAATATATTTTTTGTTTGCAAAACACATTAACTTCGCTTATTTTTTTCAAAAACCGGCTGTTTTTCAGTGTTTTGACCTTAATATCATACTTTAAAATTTGTGTTCAAAAAGTTTATTATTTGGCTGCTGTATCATATTATTTACTTAGCCTTTGTCTCGCAGTAAATACATCTGTATGTTTTAGTTTCCGGATCTGCAAGCTTGAATATATGATCCAGCTCCTGCTCCGTTGACGTAATGCACCTCGGATTTTTACATTTAATAACATTCTTTAAAATTTTAGGCGGTTCAATGGATTTCTTTTCCATCAGCTTTCCGTCTTTTATGATATTTACCGTCGCGCTCGGATCCACATAGCCTATAACATCCAGATTTATCGGTATGTCCGCGTCTATCTTGATTATATCCTTTTTTCCCATCTTGTGGCTGACTACGTTTTTAATTATAGCCACTGAACAGTCCAGCTTTGAAAGACCTAAAAGATGGTAAAGCCTCATTCCCTGTCCGGCCGCGATATGGTCGATAACAACGCCGTTTTGGATCGAATCTATATTCATATTCTTCCAGCCTCCTTGAGAAGTTTCATTATAAGCGCCATACGCATGTATTTGCCGTTCAGCACCTGTTTAAAATAACATGCTCTCGGATCTTCGTCCACGGCAACGCTTATTTCGTTTACACGCGGAAGCGGGTGGAGTATCGCCAGATCCTTTTTCGCCGTTTCAAGCTTCTTAGGCTCTAATATATAGCTGTCTTTCAGTCTTAAATAATCTTCCTCGTTGAAGAAACGCTCTCTCTGCACCCTTGTCATATAGAGGATATCCAGCTGCGGCATAACGCCGACAAGGTCTGTCGTCTCAACATACGGAATATTTTTTTCATCGAGCATTCCGCGCACATAGCTCGGAACTTTAAGCTCTTCAGGTGAGATAAGCACGAATTTATTGTTCTTATATCTGGACATCGCGTTCATAAGCGAATGGACCGTACGGCCGAATTTAAGGTCTCCGCAAAGTCCTATCGTTAAATTGTCGAATCCGCCCTTTTCACGGTATATCGTAAGCAGGTCGGCCAGCGTCTGCGTCGGGTGATTGTGGCCTCCGTCGCCGGCGTTCACTACCGGAATGCTCGCATTTGCCGCTGCTACATAAGGCGCGCCCTCTTTCGGGTGACGCATTGCGATTATATCCGCATAGCAGCTTACTGTTTTAGCAGTATCAGCCACGCTTTCGCCCTTGCTTGCCGACGACGACGCTCCGCTCGAAACAGAAAGCACGTTTCCGCCAAGCTCATACATCGCCGCCTCAAAGCTGAGTCTTGTCCTTGTAGACGGCTCAAAAAACAGCGTCGCAAGCTTTTTGCCGTGACAGACCTCGGCGTATTTCTGCGGATTCGCGATTATATCGTTAGCCGTGTCTATAAGTTCTTTAATATCATCAAGTGAAAGGTCTACGATATCTATTATGCTTCTCATTTTGCTCCTCCGATCCAGCTTTCATCTGACGGGTTATTTCTGAACGCGATAAGACGCGCGATATCTTCTTTTTTGATATAGCCCTGCTCCGCCGCAACCTCGGCAATGCAGTCGAAATCCGTAAGCGAGATATTTTTCACATTTGCTTCCGCAAGTCTGTCCAGTCCCTTTTTCATTCCGTAAGTAAAGATAGAAACGATACCGAGGACTTCCGCTCCGGCTTCACGGAGCACGTTTACTACTTCTATAACGCTTCCGCCGGTAGAGATAAGGTCTTCAACGACAACGACCTTCTGACCCGCCTCAAGACGTCCTTCTATCTGATTTTTTCTGCCGTGGTCCTTAGCTCCCGAACGGACATATCCCATCGGCAGATCCATTATATGAGCGGTTATCGCCGCGTGCGCTATTCCCGCGGTCGAAGTTCCCATAAGCACTTCAACGTCCGGATAATTTTCTTTTATCAGCTGCGCCAGTCCGTTTTCAACGTCCGTCCTTACCTTCGGCGCCGTAAGCGTAAGCCTGTTATCGCAGTATACCGGGCTTTTGATTCCGCTCGCCCATGTGAACGGCTCCTCCGGACGGAAGAACACCGCCTTGATATCAAGTAAGTCTGACGCGATAAGTTTATTTAATTCCATGTTCCCTCCTGAATTTTATAATCTATACTTTTTAAATTATATGAAGTCCCGCAGGCAGCGCTCATATGCCGCAACAGGGTCGTCGGCCTGCGTGATCGGACGCCCTACTACGATATAGTCCGACCCGATCTCCTTAGCCTGCGCCGGCGTCATTACCCTCTTCTGATCTCCAACCTCGCCGTCCGCAAAACGCACGCCAGGCGTTATCGTCAGGAAATCCTTGCCGCACCTCTCATGCACCTTTCCGGCCTCGAGCGGCGAGCATACGACTCCGTCAAGTCCGGCGTTCTTTACATTTTCCGCATACTTCATTACCACTTCGTCTATCGGCTCATGGATCAGTATTTCATTCTCCATAGCCTCCTGATCGGTAGACGTAAGCTGCGTAACCGCGATTATAAGCGGACGGCTGCCGTCCGGCCTTGTCGCTCCTTCGAGCGCGGCTTTCATCATTCGAGCCGTTCCGGCCGCATGCACGTTGCATATGTCGGCGTCCAGCTTTGAAAGCACCGCCATGGCTTTTTTCACCGTATTCGGTATGTCGTGAAGCTTAAGGTCAAGGAATATCTTATGTCCCCTTTCCTTTATTTTGTTTACTATCTGCGGTCCCGCAGCGTAAAACAGCTCCATGCCTATTTTTACAAAAGGCTTCTTGTCCGTGAATTTGTCCAGAAACGCCAGCGTTTCCTCCTCGCTTGAAAAATCACAGGCAATAATTACGTCTCTTCCCATGGCTTTGCTCCTCCTATGATATCTTTTAAATTATCTATATTATATTTATCCATTACACATGGAAGGTCTTCTATTATCTTTTTGCACGCGTATGGGTCGACCAGATTCGCGGCTCCGACCTCTACGGCGCACGCCCCGGCAAGTATCATCTTGATTACGTCCTCCGCCGATGAAACGCCTCCCATTCCGATGACCGGAACCTTAACGGCGTGAGCGACCTGATATACCATTCTCAAGGCTATCGGGAATACCGCCGAGCCCGAAAGCCCGCCCATGTTGTTTTTAAGCACCGGTCTGCGCCTGGCTATATCTATTTCCATGCTCAAAATCGTATTTATAAGGCTTATTCCGTCTGCCCCGGCTTCCTCGCACGCCTTCGCTATTTCAGCTATATCGGTAACATTCGGCGACAGCTTTATTATCACCGGCTTTGTCGTTACTTTCTTTACCGCATGCACGACCTCCGCCGCTGCCGAAGCGCTCGTTCCGAAAGCCATTCCGCCGCCGTGTACGTTCGGACAGCTTATGTTGACCTCCAGCCAGCCGACCTGTTCTTCCTTGTCGAGCCTTTCGCACGTATAGGCGTAATCTTCTATTGAAAATCCGCTGACATTCGCCATGACCGGCTTGTTAAAGCATTTTTTTAATTTTGGAAGCTCTTCCGATATCACTTTCTCAACTCCGGGATTTTGAAGCCCTACGGAATTTATCATTCCGGACGGCGTTTCCGCTATCCTCGGCGTAGGATTCCCGAATCTCGCGTCCTTCGTTGTTCCCTTGAACGAAAAGGTCCCGAGCATGTTTATGTCATAAAGCTGCGCGAACTCGTATCCGTACCCGAACGTTCCGGAAGCCGGTATCACGGGATTATCAAGTTCAATTCCGCAAAGATGCGTTGTCAGTCTTCCCATAATATCTCCTCCTTTTCAAGCACCGGTCCGTCCTTGCATATCCTCTTATAGCCTGTGACCGTTTTGCAGCTGCATCCCATGCAGGCTCCGAAACCGCATCCCATTCTTTCCTCAAAGCTGAACTGTCCGGATGTTTTCGAAGCTCTGTATACTGCTTTAAGCATCGGCTCAGGTCCGCATGTATATATATATGAATATTCTCCCGGCATAGCGTCTGTTACGAAGCCCTTTACGCCATAGCTTCCGTCGGCCGTTGTAACTTGCACATTACAGCCAAGCCTTTTAAATTCATCTTCATAAAAAATTTCATCAGCGGTATTAAAGCCAAGTATTACCGTAACATTCCTGCTCTGCTCCTTAAGCCTTCTGGCAAGCAGATAAAGAGGCGGAACCCCGACTCCTCCTCCGATAAGAAGAGGTCTGTCTCCCGCTTTTTCAAGGTCATACCCGTTTCCAAGTCCGGTCAGAATATCCAGCCGCTCTCCCGCCGGCATAAATGACATTTTTTCAGTGCCCTTGCCTACGGTCTTATATATGACAGTCATTTCTTTTCCATTAAGATCGCAAAGCGAGATAGGACGTCTTAAATAAAGCCCGTCAAGCTTTATATTCAGAAACTGCCCGGGTGCGGTAAACGCCGAGGTGTCGCCTGTAAGCTTCATCCTGAATATGTTTTTTGTCAGCTTTATATTTTCAGCTATGTCAAAATAACCTTGTTTCATATATTCTCCATCCATGTATTTTTTCTGTGGCAAAGCCAAACAGATATATCTGTTTCAGCCCTCTTTATAATTCATTTTATAAGCAGCTCCTCTTTTAACAGCGCTTAAAATCAGCGTTCTTCTTTCCAAACCGTTCTTCCGTCTTTCACGGTCATCACACATTCGCCGTACATCTCCATTCCTTCAAACGGAGTCGCTTTTCCCTTTGAAAGAAATTTTTCAGGATCAACTGCTGTTTTTTTATTTAAATCCCATACCGTAAAATCGTTCCCGAGCCCTATGTTGAATCTCTTTCTTGAATTTACCGCCAGAAGCTCTATAAGCTTTTCAAGAGAAATTATATTTTTCTTTACAAGATATGTATAAAGAGACTGAAACGCCGTCTCTATGCCGACGACCCCGAACGCGCTCTTCTCAAGACCCCTTGATTTTTCTTCTGCGCTGTGCGGAGCGTGGTCTGTAGATATCATATCTATCGTTCCATCGGCTATCCCTTCTAAGAGCGCTTCCCTGTCTTCTTTTGATCTTATCGGCGGATTCATCTTAAATCTTCCGTATTCCTGAAGATCCATGTCGTCCATTATAAGATAATGCGGAGCCGTTTCACACGTTATATCAACCCCCTCGGCCTTTGCTTTTCTGATAAGCTCCACGCTTTCCCTGCATGAAATATGGCACACATGATACCCGCAGCCGGTCTGTTTAACAAGCTCGATATCGCGTTTTATCGGACCCCATTCGCTTTCTGAACATATGCCTCTGTGACCGTGTTCCCTGGCATATGCTCCATCATGTATATAGCCACCCCGAAGCAGTGAATTATCCTCGCAGTGAGCGGCTATGAGCTTATTCAGACGCGCCGCCCGCACCATGGCTTCCTTCATCATGCTTTCATTCTGAACGCCTTTGCCGTCGTCGGAAAAAGCTATAACATACGGCGCCATATTCGCCATATCGGAAAGCTCTTCACCTCTCTCACCGACGGTTATCGCTCCATACGGATATACCCCGATACATGCATCTCTTTTTATTATATCAAGCTGTTCCTTCAAATGCTCGGCGCTGTCCGGCACAGGATTTAAATTCGGCATTGTACATACGTCTGTATATCCCCCGTGCGCCGCAGCCAACGAGCCTGTATATATCGTCTCTTTATATGAAAAACCCGGCTCGCGAAAATGCACATGCACATCACAAAAACCGGGAAATATAATATATTCTGAACTGTTAAATTTTGAAAAAAGAAAATCTCCGTCGGAATCAAGTATAAGCTCTTCTTTAAATTCCGGAATAGTCGCGTTTTTGAATAACTCTGCTCTGATCTCGTTTCCTGCCATACCGGTTCTCCTTTTGAACAGCACCGCGTGTTCATATATCCTGAACTTTTCAAATCCATGCCGC
>DVOP01000081.1 GCA_018713465.1 Candidatus Alectryocaccobium stercorigallinarum
TATCGCTGTAGAATGTGTAGCCGTTGTTTACAAGCTTGTCCTTTATCTCCTGGTAATTCTCGATTATGCCGTTATGGACGCCTACTACCTCTGACTCAACTTCTCCCGAACCGCTGCCCGTGCAGTTTCCGCTTACATGCGGGTGAGCGTTCTTTTTGCTCGGATCGCCGTGAGTCGCCCAGCGCGTATGTCCAATTCCGCATGTTCCGGATATGGCTCTCCCGCCGTCTACTTTTTCAGAAAGCGTTTTGAGATATCCCTCTGTCTTTACTACCTCCGCAAGCGAGTCTCCGTCGCGTACCGCGATACCCGCCGAATCATATCCTCTGTATTCAAGCTTTGAAAGTCCGTCAAGAAGGATCGGAGCGGCCTGTTTATAGCCTATATATCCTACTATTCCACACATAAATATTCCCCTTATCAATAATTATATAAGCATATTTTTTAACTGCTTTTAAATAAAATCTGCGTATATGATACCATGGATATCCTTTCAAGGCAAATCCATCTGCCTTGATCCGCGTCATATTTTTATGCGTTCCCGCCTTTTTTACGCCTCTTTCTCTTTGCTTTAGGCTCCTTTTCCACGATAAACTGCTCCATGAATTCAGACTTTTCACCTTTTTTCATTGAAGCATACCCTATAACACAGAATACTCCGGCGCCTATGCAGCATACCGTCAGGTCGTTCATCGTATCTATAAGGCCTATGTCGAGATATCCGTCGATAGGCAGCTGTTCGCCGTTGACTACCGTACTCGTTATATCGTCTATCCTGTATGGCCTGTTTCCTCCTGCCGGATCGAGAAGAACCGAAGATATCTCATGTACAACGGTATCCTTCTGCATGTCGACTCCCCAGAGCTGGTCGGAGCTGAACTCGATGAACTCCCAGAAAACACCGACCGTCATCGAAAAGCAGAACGCCGTCAGCACTATAAAGAACGGAGACAGTGAAAACAGTATCCTTTTATTATCATTAAGCAGGTGTACAAGCGAAAAACCTACGCCGGCTATCAGGAATCCGCTCAGCGTATGGAGCATAGTGTCCCACCACGGTATCATCACATAAAACGCGCCTATCTCGCCTAAAACTTCCGCCGCAAATATAAACAAAAGGATAATGTTCGTAAGCGTATCGGATATCCGCACATGCCATTTCGATTCGATGAATCCGGGCGTAAGGAAAAGCCCGAGCGACGCTATGCATATCGCGACGTTCTGCCAGTCTTTTCCGAGTATGTTCAGTATCATTACCACGATAATGGCTCCACGCAATATAAGATATAACGCGAAGCTTCCCTTATGCGTCTTGATCTGGTCTCTTACTCTTTTAAAGCCTTTTTCACTTTCGACGAGTTCTTTTTCTTTTTCTTCTTTGTCCACTTTTAGCCTCCTTAAAGCATACCACTGCTTTAAGCCCGGAATATTCCGGTTAATTTAATGCCGCAATTTTCAGTCTCTACGCCTTATCATAAGAGAATATCCTTTTTATGTCCACTGTTTATTTGATTTTTATTCTGTGGTAAACTTGATTATAATTGCATATTATGAACGCAAATTTAGAAAATGTTAAATAAAAGGAATTTCTCATGGATCATTTTGAATTAGTTTCAGAATATAAGCCCACCGGCGACCAGCCGCAGGCGATAGAAAAGCTCGTAAAAGGATTTAAAGAAGGAAATCAGTTTGAAACGCTGCTCGGCGTCACCGGCTCCGGCAAAACCTTTACGATGGCCAACGTTATACAGCAGCTGAACAAGCCCACTCTTGTAATCGCTCATAATAAGACCTTAGCTGCCCAGCTGTACGGGGAATTCAAAGAATTCTTTCCGAACAACGCCGTCGAATACTTCGTCTCCTACTACGACTACTACCAGCCGGAGGCGTATGTTCCGTCGTCCGATACATATATCGCAAAAGACTCGTCTGTAAACGACGAGATAGATAAGCTGCGTCTTTCCGCAACCTCGTCTTTGATAGAACGAAAAGACGTTATCGTTGTTTCGAGCGTATCGTGCATTTACGGCTTGGGCACGCCCATGGACTATGAAAGAATGATAATCGGACTGCGTCCGGGAATGACTAAGGACAGGGACGAGCTTATACGCGCGCTTATAGACATACACTACGACCGCAATGAAATAGACTTTAAGCGCGGCACCTTCCGCGTTCACGGAGACGTAGTCGAAGTGATTCCGGCCGACAGGAGCGACAAGGCTATCCGTGTGGAATTTTTCGGCGATGAAATAGACAGGATAACTACGACCGACCCGCTTACCGGCGAGGTGCTGAGCGAACTGAACTATGTCGCCATAGCTCCTGCGTCGCACTATGTCGTACCAATGGAAACGATATTAAAGGCCTGCGACAATATAGAAGCCGAGTTATCGGAACGTATCAAATATTTTAAAAGCGAAGGAAAGCTGCTCGAAGCCCAGCGTATAGAGGAACGTACAAACTTCGACGTGGAAATGCTCAGGGAAACAGGGGTATGCTCCGGTATAGAAAATTACTCCCGTCATCTTTCAGGTCTTGCGCCGGGACAGCCGCCGTATACCCTTATGGACTTCTTTCCGGACGATTTTCTAATAATCATAGACGAGTCGCACAAAACAGTGCCGCAGATAGGCGCAATGTATTCCGGCGACAGGTCCAGAAAGACCACCCTCGTAGATTACGGGTTCCGTCTGCCGTCCGCTCTTGACAACCGTCCGTTAAGCTTCAACGAATTTGAAGACCGTATCGACCAGCTTTTATTTGTCTCCGCTACTCCCGGCGAATACGAGGCTGAACACGAGCTTTTAAGGGCCGAACAGCTTATACGCCCGACCGGTCTACTCGATCCCAAGATTGACGTCCGCCCGGTGACCAACCAGATAGACGACCTTATCGCCGAAGCAAAAAAAGAGACAGCCGCTCATCATAAGGTGCTCATAACAACGCTTACGAAGCGAATGGCCGAAGACCTTACCGACTACATGAAGGAAGCCGGCCTTAAGGTGGAATATCTGCATTCCGATATAGACGCTCTCGAACGTACCAAGATAATCCGCGATATGCGCCTTGACGTTTTTGACGTGCTCGTCGGCATAAACCTGCTGCGCGAGGGTCTCGATATCCCGGAAATAACGCTCGTAGCGATACTTGACGCCGACAAAGAGGGCTTCTTAAGGTCTGAGACTTCTCTAATACAGACTATAGGACGCGCCGCAAGAAACAGCGAGGGTCATGTTATCATGTACGCCGATACGATAACCGACTCAATGCGCCGCGCCATAGACGAGACCTCCAGAAGGCGTGCACTTCAGGAGGCTTACAATAAAGAGCATAATATAACCCCGACGACCATACAGAAAGCCGTCAGGGATCTGATAAGCATAAGCAGGGAAGTCGCCGTTACGACTTCGAAGCTGGAAAAAGATCCGGAATCGATGTCCAAAAGCGAACTGCAGAAGCTTGTTAAAAAGCTCGAAAAAGAAATGCGCCGCGCCGCCGCCGACCTTAATTTCGAACTGGCCGCCGAGCTGCGCGACGAAATGCTCAAATGCGCCGAATTCCTCAAATAATTTCACCCCAGCGCTTCAAGCGCGGCTTCAAGTTGGGTGTCGGTTTCGGCGTTTTCATCATATTCGGCAACAATATCCGGCGTTATCCCGACCTCGTGGATATTGTTTCCGTTCGGCGTATAATAATGCGAAACCGTCAGCCTTATCACGCTTCCGTCATTTAAATGATAAACGTCCTGTATTATCCCTTTGCCGAACGTCTGCGTTCCCACTATCTTTGCTATTCCGTAATCCTGCATGGCTCCGGCAAATATCTCGGCGGCGCTTGCCGTTTCGCCGTCAACGAGCACCGCTATGGAAAATTCGGTTTCCTTTCCGCTCTCGCTCGTATACTCTTTCCTGTTGCCGTTTTTATCCTCGGTATAAACAAGCAGGCCTTCGGGTATAAATTCCCTCAAGCAGTCGCAGGCAGCCGAAACAAGCCCTCCTCCGTTTCCTCTGAGATCAATTATAAGCGAATCTGCGCCCGTTTCTTCTATCTGCTTCAGTATTTCAGCAAGCTGCTCTGCAGTTACGCCCGTAAAAGAATCTATCGCTACGTATCCCGTATCGCTGTCTTCAAGTATCCCGCCCCATACGCTTACGGAGTCCAAAAGTCCTCTTGTCACGGTCACTTCAAGCTCTTCTTTACTGTCTTCACGGTATATCCCTAAAACTATATCGTCCGATTCCGCGTTTTGTATCATTTCCGTAACTTCAGAAATCGAAAAACCGTCAACACTTTCACCGTTTACTGTTTTTATGATATCACCAGGCACTATTCCCGCCTCGTCAGCCGGACCGTCCTCCTCGACAGTATATATCTGTATCCCGCCGTCCTCTTCACGTTCAATTATCGTAACGCCTATGCCGACATAGTGCCCCTGCTGCGAGGTCGAAAGCTCTTCATACTGCTCTTCTGTAAAATATGTGGAATACGGATCCTCAAGTCCGCTTATCAGGCCTAAAAACATATAGTCGGTCAAAAGCTGTTCGTCAACTTCCCCGATATAATGCTCATCGATAAGCTCAAGTATCTCGTTTATCTTCTTATTTGAAGAAAGGCTCTCAGGTTTAGACGCGCTGTAAGCGACCGGCAGTTTTATATAGCACGTCAAAATCACCGCAAGCGCAGCAAACGTTACGGCCATTCCGATAAAAAATCCCTTCACGGTCTTTTTTTCAGGTTTAAATGATTTTCTTTCCGGTGCTTCTTCCCCGTCAGCTTTTTCTGTTTCTTCTATTTCGTTTATTTCCGTATATTCTTCCAAATTTCTCTCCGTTTCCGCCCGCGTCCGCAGAATATGTTTTTATATAGAAA
>DVOP01000082.1 GCA_018713465.1 Candidatus Alectryocaccobium stercorigallinarum
CCCTTAAGATGAGATATCCCAGACGAAAGTCATAAGACCCCTTGAAGACGACGAGGTAGATAGGGCAGAGGTGGAAGCACCGAGAGGTGTGGAGCTGACTGTTACTAATCGGTCGAAGGCTTGACCAAAAAGCTTAGGAGCAGGCTATGGAGCAGAGATGTAAGGAGAAATGCTTGCATTTCGGGAACATCGCTGCGAACAGAGGTTATTGCGAAGCAATAGGACATCGAGTCCGAAGGACGAGATGACCGTAGCTCCTAAGGACAGAGAAAAATTCGATTCTTGAATCATGTATGCTGTTTTGAAGGTATGATACAGAAATTGTACAAACCTTAAAATATTCCTCCTTAGCTCAGTCGGTAGAGCATGCGGCTGTTAACCGCAGTGTCGTTGGTTCAAGTCCAACAGGGGGAGTTTTTTAATAATATGGCTCCGTGGTCAAGAGGTTAAGACATCGCCCTTTCACGGCGGTAACACGGGTTCAATTCCCGTCGGAGTCATTTTCCGGCGCAGTAGCCAAGTGGTAAGGCGTGGGTCTGCAACACCCTGATGCACCGGTTCAAATCCGGTCTGCGCCTTTTAAGATCCCGACAATAAGTCGGGATTTTTTCGTATATTGATTAAAATGCATTTTAAGTGTTATAATTTCTATGGCTTGAGTGACCGCAGAGTTTCTTTGAGCATAAATAATTTATACGGGGCATACAGATGATAGATAATTTTCTTGTAAAAAAGATATTCAGTTTAAATGAATTATTTGTTTTATTCAGTACGGCTACAAAGACGCCGTTCATACACTGCAACGAAGAGACGTTTGACGACGAGGTTTTTTTATTTACAAACGAGGACGACGCGAAAAAGCATGCGGACGGATTCGCTGAAAAGAAATATCCCATCGCTGTCTTAAAAATACCGAATGCGCAGATAAACGGTTTTTTGTCGTCGCTTTATTTCTATGACGTTAACGCGGTGGAATTTTACACTGGTGAAGAAAAGAATCTTATCCCGCTTGAACAGCTTATAAAGAAGCCGGATATCAATAAGCTTCTTAATGATAAGGTGCCGAGGATAAATCCGGATCTTCAGATAACGGCGATATATTTTCTGCAGGAGGCGAGAAGAAAGATACAGAGGTCTCCAGAGGAGGGCAGAAAGCTCGTTGAAATGGAAGAAGAGATGGCTGTAAATCTTTTCAGATCGCGCTTTATCGTTGCTATAGATATAACGGGAATCAACCAGAAATTCGATCCAAGGGATAAAAACAAGAAGTACAGGCTTATCACTATAAAGACAAAAGAAGGCGATATGTATCTGCCTTGCTTTTCGGATATCAATGAGTTTTCTAAATTCAGCTCGGCCAATAAGAAAGGCAAGTTCCATCTGATGGCAGTGCCGTATGATAAGCTGCCTGATTTCTGCAAGGAGACGAAGGGATTGGTCGTGAATCCGTCGGGATTCAATTTACTCCTTAAAAACGAATCAATTGAAAGGCTGAATAAGTTGTACCGCTCTGAAAATCAATAATATATGTATTTTACGAAAAAAACGGTCCGGGGTTTTCCGGACCGTTTTGTGTTTGAATATATATTTTACGCTGCGCCTGAGTTGAGCATGCTGTCGATTGTCGCGCGGAACTCGTTCCATGCGTCTTCGTGTTCGACAAAATAAAGGGGGCATTCCTTGCCGGTAACATCATAGTGGCGTATAACGTCCGAAGAAGTAAGGTCGAATTCCTCGCAGAGCCATGTCGTAAGTTCTATGAGCGACTGGTATGTAGCTTCGGTAAACGCGCCGGTTTCATCGGGGTGACAGCACTCTATAGAAATAGTGTCTGAATTACGTTCGTTTGACGCATATGATATTTCGTCGAGCGGTATGCACTGGATTATCTCTCCGTCTAAACCGATGACAAAATGGCTGCTTGCGTATGTTCCGTCCTCGCCGGTCTTCAGGTTTTCAAAATAACTGCGGTTTTGCTCCGCGGTAGTACCTGCATTGCCGGTATAATGCACTACAACGCCGTTTAAATCCGTAAGAGGCGTGCCCGGACGAGAATATTCATTCGGCGTGAGCAGCATATTTGTTATATGTACGTCAGCTTTATGCTGTACGTGCTCCGGATCGGTGTGCATTTCCGAATATAACTGCCCGGGATAGCTTGCTCCGGTTGCCTCGTCGGAGAATACCATTCCGTTTTCACCGACGTAAGTGCTGTTCGGGAAAAAGTGAGGTAAAACTGCGACGTTTAATATTACTATGGCGCATACGACTATTACGGCGGCGAATGCAAGTTTTATATAGGCCTGCCGTTTATTCTGCCTTGCTTTTCCTTTACGGCTGTATTTTCGTCTGCCTTTATGTCTTTTAGATGTATGGTTCATTGTTCTGCCTTTGTCTTTTGAATTTTTTTGCTCCTATGGTTCGTAATTATAACAGAAATGCTTCATAATATGAATAACCGAATACACATTTTTAAAAGCTTTTAACAGGGTTTTATGTTACATATATACTAAATTTAGTTTGGTTCTTGCCTGCTTAAATCAAATGATATATACTTTTTCAGTGTTTAAAAACAAATAGTCAGCGTTTTGCAAGGAGATATTGATATGTTAAAAGATTCTTTAAAGATCAAAAATACCGTTTTTTCAAACAGACTCGTTATGCCGCCTATGGCTACGGCAAAATCAGGACCGGACGGCGACGTTACGGACGACCTTTGCGAATATTATAAAAGCAGGGCTGCGGGCGGATATATCGGAACGATAATCACCGAGCATTCTTATTACTGTCAGCAGGGAAAAGCCTCTGCAGGTCAGGTCTCTTTTGCTTCCGACGATAAGATAGAAGGGTTGAAAAAGCTTGTAAACGTGATACACGAGGGCGGCGCGAAAGTAATAGCTCAGCTCAATCACGCCGGAAGCGCAACGACAAGCGCGGTCACGGGAATGCCTGTAGTCAGCGCCAGCGCCGTAATAAATCCGGGTATCAAACCGGGAACGACGCCGGAAATGCCTGTGGAGCTTACAAAAGAGGAAATAAGCGAAATACAGGATAAATTTGTCGAAGCGGCTTTAAGGGCAAAGACTGCCGGATATGACGGTGTAGAAATACATTCGGCTCACGGATATCTTTTAAATCAGTTCTATTCTCCGCTTACAAATAAGAGAACGGACGAGTACGGTCCGCAGTCTGTGGAAAACAGAACGCGTTTCGCCGTAGAAATGTACAGAAAAGCAAGAAAGGCGTTAGGAGAGGACTATCTCATATTTATAAGGTTAGGCGGCTGCGATTATATGGAAGGCGGCAGCACTATTGAAGACGCTGTAGAGGCTGCAAAGATATTTGAAAAAGAGGGGATAGATCTCATAGACATTTCAGGCGGAATGTGCAGATATTTAAGAAGCGACAACAGCGAGCCGGGATATTTTTCAGATATGTCGCTTGCCGTTAAGAAAGCGGTCTCAGTCCCGGTAATACTTACCGGAGGTATAACTACGGCAGGCCAGGCTGAAAAACTGCTCGAGGAAGGAGCGGCAGACCTTATAGGTGTGGGACGCGCTATGATGAAAGACGCAGAATGGGCGGCAAAGAATATGGCGGACGTGAAATAAGATGGATAAGAAACCGGTTTTGATTTTTGACCACGACGGGACTCTGCATGATTCGATGTATGTATTCGAGCCCGCCGTGCGCGCAGGAGAGCAGTGGCTCAAAGACAAAGGCTATGACGTAAAACCTGTAGAGGCGAAAGTCATATCTTCATGCCTTGGCTTGAACAGCTTTGATATGTGGGAAATATTCGGGTATAAAGCCGATCCGCAGCTCAGGGAAGAGCTGATGGAAGTTATAGGAAAAGAGGTCGGCAGGCTTTTGGATACAGGCATAGCAAGGTGGTTTGACGGTACGGAAGAAATGCTCGACGTATTAAAGGTGCAGGGATACCACATGGTGATATTGAGCAACTGCGAGAAAAATCTTGCAAACTATTATTGGAACCATTTCAACATGGAAAAATGGTTCGATAAATTTTATGACTGCGAAAGTTACGGGTTCGCGCCGAAAACAGAAATAGTCAAGGTCATCTTAAACGATTACAGCGGCTCAGGGATAATGATCGGCGACAGATTCAACGACCTTGAATGCGCAAGATCGGCGGATATCCCGTTTATCGGCTGCGCTTATGGTTTTTCAAAAGAGGGAGAGCTTGACGACGCCGACAGGATCGCAGGTCAGCCTTCTGATATTCCAAAGAAAATAAAAGAGCTGGCGGAGACGTGAGCAGCAGGGGGAGAAAATGAGTACTTGGACTGTATTTCAGCAAATGCTGATAATGATAATAATTATAATAATCGGGTATTGCGTGCACAAGAAAGGGTTTATAGGCGAAGAAGGCGCTAAAAACATGTCTTTTCTTGTACTGAACATCACTAACCCGGCTTTTGTAATAAGCAGCGCGTTTTCAGAGGATGTGACCGTAACGCATGACGAGATCATATTTGCGCTTGTGCTTACAGTTGTGTTCTATATCGTGCTTACGGCGTTCGGGCATGTCCTTCCATACATTCTCGGGGCTAAAAAAGGCGACAGGGTATCGTATACCATGCTTTGTATTTATTCAAACGTGGGATTTATCGGGATACCGGTCGTGTCGGCCGTCCTTGGCGGAAATGCGCTTATGTATGTCACGGTGTTTAATATAATATACACTCTGCTGTTTTATTCGCACGGATATATGTGCATGCTTAAGGGCGTGAGGAAGGCGCACTATAAGCTTTCGGTTAAAAGCTTTATAAATATCGGAACCGTTGCGGCAATCATAGCCATTATCATTTTCTGGTTCGATATAAAGCTGCCTGCGTTTGTAGAGGACACAGTTACCTATATAGGCAGGGCGACTACGTTCATGGCTATGATCGTGCTTGGAATATCATTTGCGAAGCTTCCGATAAAAAAGCTCCTGTGCAATGTCAGGATATATATAATGGAGGCTGTCAGGTTTGTAGTCTTCCCGATCGCTATTACGCTTATAATGAAAACGCTTATAGACAATGAAATTGCGGTTTATACTGTGGCGCTTATGGCGGCAATGCCCGCGGGAAATTCGCCGCTTATGCTCGCGACGCGGTATGACTTAAATACGGATACAATGTCCTCGGGAATACTCGTATCTACGGTGCTTTCGGTCATTACGGTAACGCTGACAATGCTGGTGATTTAACCGAAGTTTAAAAATAGCTTGCTGCAAATGTGAAATTTGTATAAAATCAATATATAAATTTGGTAAATACGCTGTATTATATCGAATAATAATATATGATGTGCCTTTTGCATAATTGCAAAAGGCATTTTTGTACAATTTTTAAGTGAAAAAACTAATATAATTGCTTGATTTTTACATTAGTCATATAGTATTATAATATTGTTTGTATAATTTTTAACAAAATTTCAAGCAATTTTTAGGACTGAGAGGAAAAGTAAATTGAGTAGATTGGAGATCAGCAATCCGAGTAAGGCTCAAATGGTAGTTGAGAACCTTTACAAGGATATGGAGCGCAGAATTGAATCAAGTCCGCCCGGACTTTGTCCCGTGGACATGCTTCTTAACTTCCTCCGCATGAGCCACGCGCAGTCATGCGGAAAATGCGTACCGTGCCGTATCGGATTAAGCCAGCTGTCATGGCTCATCGAGGATATCCTTGATGGAAAAGGCTCGCTTGACAAGCTGGATTATATCGAGAAAACGGCAAGAAGTATCGTAAATACTTCGGACTGCGCAATAGGAAGGGACGCCGCAAGGCTTGTTCTGGACGGCCTTGACGGTTTCAGGGAAGACTTTATCGAGCATATCGAAAATCACCGTTGTCTTGCAGGCCTTGAGCTTCCGGTACCGTGCGTTGCAATGTGTCCGGCAGGCGTGGACATACCGGGATATATCGCGCTTATCCGCACAGGAAGGAACGCGGACGCGGTACGTCTTATAAGGAAAGACAATCCTATGCCTGTTTCGTGCGCGTTTATATGCGAGCACCCGTGCGAGGCAAGGTGCCGCAGAAATATGATAGACAATCCTATCAATATACGCGGACTTAAGAGATTTGCGGTTGAACATTCAGGATATGTTCCGCAGCCTCTTTGCGCCGAGCCCACAGGCAAAAAAGTAGCTATCATCGGCGGAGGCCCGTCGGGACTTAGCTGCGCATACTACCTTGCGCTTATGGGACACAGCGTTACTATCTTTGAAGAAAAGAAGAAACTGGGCGGAATGCTCAGATACGGAATTCCGGCATACAGATTCCCGAGAGAGCTTCTTGACGAGGAGATCGAGTCTATCCTTTCTCTTGGAATAGAAGTAAAGACCGGAGTTTCAGTCGCGAAGGATATCCCGTTTGAGGACATTCAGAAGGAATATGACAGCGTTTATATAGCTATAGGCGCCCATCAGGACAAGAAGACGGGAATACCGGGAGAAGACAGCAAAAACGTCATTTCCGCTGTTGAAATGCTCCGTGAGATAGGCGACGACAAAATGCCTGATTTCACAGGCAAGAAGATAGTCGTTATCGGAGGCGGAAACGTTGCCATGGACGCTACGCGTACATCTATCCGTCTCGGGGCGGAAAAGGTAACATGCGTATACAGACGCCGTGTTGACGATATGACGGCTCTCGAGGACGAGATAACCGGAGCTATCGCCGAGGGAGCGGAAATACTCACTCTCGCGGCTCCGGACCATATCGAAGCCGACAAGAAGGGCAATGCGGTAGCGCTTTGGGTACAACCGCAGATAATCGGAAAGGTCGTCGGCGGACGTCCGAAACCGGAAAAAGAAAATCTCCCGATGGAGAGGATACCTGCAGACCTTATAATAGTTGCAATAGGCCAGGGTATTGAAATTGCCGGATTCGAGCAGAAGGGCGTTCCGGTAGCAAGAGGAACGTTCGTTGCGGGCGAATCGCTTGCGATCAAGGATATGCCTAATGTATTCGCGGGCGGAGACTGCGTAACGGGGCCGGCTACGGCGATACGCGCTATAGCGGCCGGAAAAGTAGCCGCGGCGAATATAGACGAACATCTCGGATTCAACCACGAGATAACAGTTGATATCGATATACCTTATCCGAAGATCACTAACAGTGAGCCGCACGGAAGGATCAATACCAGTGAACGTGAGGCAGGGGAAAGGAAGTGCGATTTCTGCGATATCGAGATCGGACTCAACGAGGAGGAGGCTGCTGCCGAATCCAACCGCTGCTTAAGATGTGACCACTTTGGTTACGGAATCTTCAGAGGAGGTAGATCAAAGAAATGGTAACATTGACGATAGACAATAAAATAATTTCCGTTCCTGAGGGAACAACTATACTTGAAGCCGCGAGATCGGCAAAAATCGAGATACCTACTCTTTGCTATCTGAAGGACATAAACGAGATAGGCGCATGCCGTCTGTGTATCGTTGAAGTCGAGGGACACGACAGGCTCGTTCCAGCGTGCGACAACGTTGTGGACAGCGGCATGGTGGTATATACGTCGTCTCCGAGAGTAAGAGAAGCAAGACGTGTAAACTTACGCCTTATCCTTTCTCAGCACGATACGAAATGTACCAAATGCACGAGAAGCGGAAACTGCAAGCTCCAGACGCTGTGCAACGACTTCAACCTTTTGGGCGAGCACTATGTGGACGATTATTCGGTAGTGCCGACCGACTTCAGGACTCCGGTCGTAAGGATAGAGTCAAGGTGCGTCAAGTGTATGCGCTGCATTCAGGTATGCGAAAAGATACAGACTATGTCCGTATGGGATCTGATAGGAACAGGCTACAGGACGAATGTAGGCGTAGGCAAATACAAGAACCTGCTTGAATCGGATTGTACCTTCTGCGGCCAGTGCATTACGCACTGTCCGGTAGGAGCGCTTCAGGAGCACGACGATACCGGAAAGGTATACGACGCTCTTGCCAATCCGGAAAAGATAACGGTCGTTCAGATGGCTCCGGCCGTAAGGACGGCATGGGCGGAGCATTACGGACTTGATCCGAAGTTCGCTACGGCGGAGAGAATGGTCACGGCCCTTAAGGCGATGGGCTTTGATTATGTGTTTGATACAAACTTTGCCGCAGACCTTACGATAATGGAAGAGGGAAGCGAGTTCATAGAAAGATTTACCCATAAGGACAAATACCAGTGGCCTATGTTCACGTCGTGCTGTCCGGGCTGGGTAAGATTCCTTAAAGGACAGTTCCCGCAGTATACCAAGAATCTTTCAACGGCTAAATCGCCGCAGGGAATGTTCGGAGCTATTGCGAAGAGCTATTTCGCGGAGAAGATAGGAGTTGATCCGAAGAACATAGTCGTTATTTCGATAATGCCGTGCACGGCTAAGAAAGCCGAGGCTAAGATACCGAATCTCAACGACGCGTGCGGAGATCCCGATGTTGACGTTGTTATAACGACAAGAGAGATCGTAAGAATGTTCAGGGGCGAGCAGATAAATCCTGCTATACTTCCTGAGACTCCGTTCGACAGCCCGCTTGGACAGGGCACGGGCGCGGCCGTAATATTCGGAGCGACCGGCGGCGTTATGGACGCGGCGCTTAGAAGCGCGTTCTATCTCGTTACAGGAAAGAATCCGGATCCCGACGCGTTCAAGGCAGTGCGCGGAATGGACGGATGGAAAGAAGCCGCATTCAATATCCCTGGAGCTGGAGCCGTAAAAGTCGCAGTAGTAAGCGGACTTGGAAACACAAGAAAGCTTATGGAGGCAATAGAAAAAGGCAAGGTAGAATATGACTTTGTCGAAGTAATGGCTTGTCCCGGCGGCTGCGCCGGAGGCGGCGGTCAGCCGATCCACGATGAGATGGAAATGGCTGAGTACAGAGGCGACGTGCTCTGGAATATCGACAAGAACAAGAGGGTAAGGCTTTCACATCAGAATACAGATGTGCTTACGCTTTACGAAGAGTATCTTGAGAAACCGCTTGGCGAGAAGAGCCATCACCTGCTTCATACAGACCATGACGGCTGGAAAATGCCCAATCAGAAATAAAGCATAAAAAACGCCCCCGCTTGATAAAAGCGGGGGTTAGTTGTCTAAAAAAATTCTTATACGTGGCTGTCAGCCAAGATGAAATTCGTTTATCAGTTCGTTTATCTTATTCGTATTGTCTATGATAGGCTCAAGAGAAACATCATGGTTCATCGCGTAGATGATATTTGCAATATAAACCGAAAGACCTGCCGAAGCGAACCACGGACGCGACTGAAGCTCCGGCATTTGATATATAAGATCTGTGGTTATAATCTTATCGAAATATCCGTTCTCATAGAATTCGTCAAAGCGTTCGAGCCCTTCGGTGAAAAGACCGAATGTAGCGCAGATGTATACGCGTCTTGCGCCGCGCTCTTTGATTTCCTGGGCTACATGGAGCATGCTCTCGCCGCTGGCTATCATATCGTCTACGATGATAGTGTCTTTTCCTTCAAGCGATGAGCCTAAGAATTCATGGGCGACTATCGGGTTCTTTCCGTTTATGATAACGGAATAGTCGCGGCGTTTGTAGAACATTCCCATATCGACGCCTAAGACGTTTGAAAAATATTTCGCCCTTGACATCGCGCCCTCGTCGGGACTTATTATCATAAGATGGTCAGTATCTATATTTATATCTTTAACATTCTCGAATAAAGCCTGTAAGAACTGGTATGTCGGATAAAAGTTTTCAAATCCGCATAACGGAACTGAATTTACTATTTTGGGATCGTGGGCGTCGAATGTTATTATATTTGAAACGCCCATATCAGTGAGCTCCTGAAGCGCGAGAGCGCTGTCGAGCGATTCCCTGCCGCTGCGCTTGTGCTGTCTGCTTTCATATAAGAAAGGCATGATAACGTTTATGCGGTGGGCCTTTCCGGCAGATATAGAGATTATTCTTTTTAAATTCTGATAATGATCGTCCGGCGAATAATAGTTTTCCATTCCGCGCATTTTGTATGTCACGCTGTGATTGCATACGTCGCAGATGAGATACAGATCGACACCTCTTACAGACTGTTCTACATATCCTTTTGCTTCGCCGCTTCCAAAACGGGGGCATTTGCAATCCAAAAGGAATGAATCAAGCGAATAATTAAAATGAGCGCTGTCGTCTGTTTTCATTTTGAAAAGACGGTTCTGAAGATCGTCTAAACATGATACGATCTCGGCGGCCTGGCTCTCACAGCCCGGCAAAGGACATATTTTTAACGGAGCAACGGGTATTGCGTTGACCATTGTACTAAGTATAGACATAAATGCCTCCAAAAAGCTTTTTGACCGACAAAAACGCAGTCTTCTTAATTTTATATCACGTTACGGTAAATGATGTCAACAGCGTGCTTTACATAATGTTTACATATCCGGCATTTTAGCGCAAGCGGCGCTTTCTTTGTGTCGTCTTGCTTTTTTTTCGTATAATTGTTATGATTAACAGGCGTATGGAGGTCGTGATGGAGGCTGATTTAAAAAAGATTATTTCCGTTAAAGAAAACAGCATAGCAGCCGAACTTGAGATCGGGCCGGGAGATGTCCTTGTCTCGATAAACGACTTTCCGGTAAAAGATATATTTGACTATATGTTCCTGACAGAGGACGAATATCTTAAAGTTCTTATAAGAAAACCTGACGGCGAGGAATGGCTTCTCGAGATAGAAAAAGACGAGGACGAGGACTTGGGACTCGAGTTTGAGAGCGGCTTGATGGACGACTATAAAAGCTGCCATAATAAATGTATCTTTTGCTTTATAGACCAAATGCCTCCGGGCATGAGGGATACGCTTTATTTTAAGGACGATGATTCGCGCCTTTCATTTCTTCAGGGAAATTATGTGACGCTGACAAATATGTCGGACGACGATCTTGACAGGGTGATAAGATATAATATGTCGCCGATAAATATATCGTTTCATGCAATGAGACCCGAACTGCGGTGCAAAATGCTGAACAACCGCTTTGCGGGCGATATATTCGAAAAAGCGAAAAAGCTTGCCGACGGCGGGATAACGCTGAACGGGCAGATAGTCCTGTGCAAGGGCGTAAATGACGGCAAAGAGCTGGAGTATTCGCTCGATGTTCTTGAAAAGCTCTGTCCGGCGCTGCAAAGCGTATCGGTCGTTCCGGTAGGCCTGACAAAATATAGGGACGGCCTGTATCAGCTCGAGCCGTTTAACGGCGACGACGCAAAAAAGCTGATAGACAGTATCGAGAAGCGTCAGGAGAGACTGCGGAAGACGTTCGGGAGAGGTCTTGTATATGCTTCGGACGAATGGTATATGCTTGCGAAAAAAGAGCTTCCGGAAGATGAAGAGTACGACGGATATCCGCAGCTTGAGAACGGGGTCGGAATGATGAGGCTTTTGGAGACGGAAGTCTCTGGATATATGAAAAACGATCCGGGTGGAAGCGTATGTCAGGAGCTTTCGATAGCTACCGGCCTTCTTGCCGGGGACTTTATAAAGCAGATGGCGGATAAGATATGTGAGAAATATCCGGATATAAAAGTCAACGTATATAAGATAAGGAATGATTTTTTCGGAGAGCGGATAACCGTATCCGGTCTTATAACAGGACAGGATCTTATAAAACAATTAAAAGGAAAGAAACTCGGAAGCAGGCTTATTATCCCTGTAAATATGCTCCGCGAGGGTGAAGAAGTATTTTTGGACGACGTCACGGTAAACGACGTACAGAACGCGCTTGGCGTGCCGGTGCTTGCGGCAGGACAGACGGGCGCGGATCTCTGCAGGGCCGTGATACACGGGATAAAAGAGCCTGTCAAAAAGAGGAGACAGATATATGAGCAAACCGATAGTGGCAATCGTGGGAAGGCCTAACGTAGGAAAGTCGACGCTTTTCAACGCGCTCGCCGGCAAAAGGATATCTATAGTAAAAGATACGCCGGGCGTTACAAGAGACAGGATATATACCGACGTTACATGGCTTGGCAGAAACTTTACTCTGATAGATACCGGCGGTATAGAGCCGGAAAGTTCCGATGTCATATTAAAAAATATGCGCGACCAGGCGCAGATCGCGATAGATACCGCCGACGTAATAGTGTTTATGACAGACGTGCGTCAGGGGCTTGTGGATTCGGATTCAAAGGTGGCAGACATGCTCCGCAGGAGCGCAAAGCCGGTCATACTGGCGGTAAACAAAGTCGATAATTATAAAATGCAGCAGATGGACGTGTTCGAGTTTTATAATCTCGGTATCGGCGAGCCTTTCGCCATATCGGCTGAGGGAAAGCAGGGCTTAGGAGAGCTCCTCGACGAGATAATGAAGCATTTCCCGGAGGATAACTCAAACAGCGAGGAGGACGATATCCCGAAAGTCGCAATAGTCGGCAAACCGAACGTCGGAAAATCCTCCCTTATAAACAGGCTACTCGGAGAGAACCGGGTTATTGTTTCAGATATCGCAGGCACTACCCGCGACGCGATAGATACGAAGATAGTCCACAACGGACAGGAATATATCTTCATCGATACGGCAGGCTTAAGAAGAAAGAGCAAGATAAAGGAAGAGCTTGAAAGATACAGCATAATCAGGACTGTTTCAGCAGTGGAACGCTGCGATGTCTGTATAGTTATGATAGACGCTTCCGAGGGAGTGACCGAGCAGGACGCTAAGATATGCGGTATCGCGCATGACGAGGGCAAGGGTATAATCATTGCCGTAAATAAGTGGGACGCCATAGAAAAAGACGATAAGACCGTAAACAGGTTCGAAGATAAGATAAGGCAGGTGCTTTCGTTCGTGCCTTATGCGGAGATAACGTATATTTCGGCGGTCACGGGGCAGAGGCTTCACAGGATATTCGAGATGACCGACAAGGTGCTCCAGAACCAGACGCTTCGCGTAGCGACGGGAGTCTTGAATGAGATAATCACGGAGGCCGTCGCAATGCAGCAGCCGCCGTCTGACAAGGGCAAACGTCTTAAGATATTTTATGCGACGCAGGTCTCGGTCAAGCCGCCGACGTTTGTCATTTTTGTGAATGATAAAAAACTTATGCATTTTTCATATGTGCGTTATTTAGAGAACAGGATAAGGGACGCTTTCGGATTCGCGGGGACTTCGCTGAGATTCATAATCCGTGAGCGCAGTGAAAAGGAATAAACAGATGGAACGGTTGATTTGTTTGGCAGTCGGATATTGCTTCGGGCTGATACAGACTTCATATATTTTCGGAAAAATAAAGGGCTTTGATATCCGCAAAAAGGGGAGCGGAAACGCCGGAACTACAAATGCCATCAGGACTATGGGCTGGAAAACGGGTATGCTGACGCTGCTCGTCGATGTATTTAAATGTATTGCGGCCGTGCTGCTGATGAGATATGTTTTCAGAGCGTCGGATATATCGCTGCTGCTTGGAATGTATGCGGCAGCCGGAGTCATACTCGGACACAATTTTCCGTTTTATCTTAAGTTTAAAGGCGGAAAGGGTATAGCGGCGTCGGTCGGAATGATGATCGCGTTCGGTGACTGGAGGCTTATAATAGCCGGTATCATATGCTTTTTCGTGCCTTTCCTGCTTACAAGATACGTTTCGGTCGGATCGCTCGTGCTTTACGCGGGATTTCTTGTTGGGATGATAATATCCGGCCAGGCGGGAAATTATTCGATGGCTCAGGACGCTCTCACAGAGATGTATGTGCTCACCGCTGCGCTCACGGCGCTGGCGTACTGGCAGCACAGAGCTAATATCAAGAGGCTCATACAGGGAAAAGAAAACAGATTATTTTAATATAACGGAGGAACGGATATGGCAAAGGTAAGCGTGATAGGTTCGGGAAGCTGGGGAACTGCGCTTGCGTGGCTTTTGTGCAATAACGGACATCATGTTACATTGTGGTCGTTTTTAAAAGAAGAAAACGACATGTTCTTAAAACATCATGAGAACACGGATAAGCTTCCGGGAGTTATCCTGCCGGATTCGGTGGAGTATACTACGGATCTGGAAAAAGCGGTATTGGGAACTGAGCTTATGGTGATGGCGGTACCGTCGCCGGCCGTAAGGTCTACCGCGAAAAATATGAAAAACCTTGTAAAAGACGGTCAGATAATCGTCGACGTCGCAAAGGGAATCGAAGAATCGACTTTAAAGATAATGACGGAGGTCATAGAGGACGAGCTTCCTCAGGCGAATGTGGCGGTGCTCAGCGGGCCGAGCCATGCCGAGGAAGTCGGGAAAGGCCTTCCGACAACTATAGTTGCCGGAGCGCACGACGCAGAGACCGCCAAGTATATACAGAACATGTTTATGAGCCCTGTATTCAGGGTCTATACATCGCTTGATATGCTCGGCATAGAGATCGGGGCGGCGCTTAAAAATGTTATAGCACTCGCGGCTGGAATAGCGGACGGACTCGGTTTCGGGGACAATACAAAAGCGGCTCTCATCACAAGGGGCATTGCGGAAATATCGCGCCTCGGAGTCGAAATGGGAGCGAAGAGCTCGACGTTTTACGGTCTTTCCGGAATAGGCGATCTTGTTGTTACGTGTGCGAGCATGCACAGCAGGAACAGAAGAGCCGGGATACTTATCGGAAAAGGCTATACAATGCAGGAGGCAATGGACGAAGTCCATATGGTGGTAGAGGGCGTATACAGCGCTAAGGCAGGACTGAAGCTTGCCGAAAAATACAATGTGGAGACGCCTATCATCAAAGCGGTGAACCAGATATTGTTTGACGGCAAATCCGCTTCAAGCGCGGTAATGGATCTTATGCAGAGAGTAAGGAAAGATGAAGTTTAAATTGCGTTAAACTTAAAAAACTGTTCACGGAACAATCATATTTTTCTGCTTTAATCTATTAATGATAAAGAAAAAAATCAAATCAGATATAATAAAATCAGGAGGAAAATAAAATGTTTGAAAATCTTGGTGAGAAAATTGCTAATTTAGGAAATACCGTTGCGGCAGGCGCGTCTAATGTTATAGACAATACAAAGCGCGGAGTTAATACTTTTTCGGAGAATATGGCGCTTAAAAAGAAGATAGACGCGGCTAAGGACAGCATAAAGCTTGCGTATTCTGCGATCGGGGAAAAATATTATAATGAAAATAAAGAAGCTGTTCCGGCTGGATATGAAGAGTTCTTCGAGCAGATAGCCGCAGCTAATAAAAACATTGCCGAGGCTGAGGAAGAGATAAGACAGCTTAACGAGGCTAAGACTTGTCCGAAGTGCGGAGCTAAAGTAAAGAAGGGCTTCGCTTTCTGCACGAACTGCGGATTTAAAGTAGAAGAAGAGAAGAAACCGGAAAGCGGAATGACGGAATGCCCGAACTGCCATAAGATGCTACCGGACACATCGGCTTTCTGCAATTACTGCGGAACAAAGCTTGAAAAACCGGTTGAGAAAGCAGCGGAAGAAGTCGTTGAGGAAAAGATATGTTCTAACTGCGGACACAAGCTTGATCCTGACGCCGCTTTCTGCAATATGTGCGGAACTCCCGTGAAATAAAATCGGGTTGACAAAGCGAAAAATTAACTATGGTAAAAAAATTTGTTGACATAAGCGCATATACTGACATATAATACTCGAGTGTGGCTTCGAGCCATAATTATATACGAAGAATATCAAGGCCAAAGC
>DVOP01000083.1 GCA_018713465.1 Candidatus Alectryocaccobium stercorigallinarum
CTGTTAAAGAAGTTCTTACATCTCTTAAGCCTGTTATCGACGCAAATGAAGAATTATACAGAAAAGAGGCAATACTTGAAAGATTGGTAGAGCCTGACAGACAGTTCAAATTCAGAGTTGCGTGGGTCGACGATAAAGGCCAGGTCCAGGTAAACACAGGATACCGTATACAGTTCAATAATGCTATTGGACCGTACAAGGGCGGATTAAGACTTCACCCGTCAGTTTATTTCGGAATCCTTAAATTCCTTGGATTCGAGCAGGTTTTCAAAAACTCGCTTACAGGACTTCCTATCGGCGGAGCAAAGGGCGGAAGCGATTTTGACCCGAAGGGAAAATCTGACAGAGAGATAATGGCGTTTTGCAAGGCGTTTATGACAGAACTTCAAAAATATATCGGACCTGATATCGATGTACCGGCAGGCGATATCGGAACGGGCGCTCGTGAGATTGGATATATGTTCGGCGAATACAAACGTATCAGATCGGCATATGAAGGCGTTCTTACAGGAAAGGGCCTTTCTTACGGCGGTTCTCTTGCGAGAACAGAAGCTACAGGATACGGACTTCTTTATCTTACAGAAGAGCTTCTTAAGGTAAACGGAATCGATCTTAAAGGAAAAACATGCCTCGTTTCGGGTTCAGGAAACGTTGCTATATATGCGATAGAAAAAGCATACCAGCTGGGAGCAAAAGTTGTTACATGTTCTGATTCAAACGGCTGGGTTTATGATCCGGAAGGAATTGATCTTGCGGCTCTTAAAGAGATCAAAGAGGTTAAGCGCGCTCGTCTTACAGAATACAAGAAATACCGTCCGAACTCAGAATATCATGAGGGCAAAGGCGTTTGGAGCGTTAAAGCTGATATCGCTCTTCCGTGCGCTACTCAGAACGAGCTTGATATCGACGACGCTAAACAGCTTGTTGCAAACGGCTGCATAGCTGTATGCGAGGGAGCAAACATGCCTACAACTCTTGAAGCTACAGAATATCTTCAGAAGAACGGCGTGATCTTCGCACCTGGAAAAGCTGCAAACGCAGGCGGCGTTGCTACATCTGCTCTTGAGATGACACAGAACAGCGAAAGACTGAGCTGGACATTCGAAGAGGTTGACAGCAAGCTTAAAGACATCATGGTAAATATCACACATAATATGGTAGATACAGCTAAGAAATACGGAATGGAAGGCAACTATGTTGCAGGAGCAAACATCGCCGGATTCGAGAAAGTTGTAAACGCTATGCTCGCTCAGGGTGTATTCTAAATAATACATACTGTTTTATAAAATTATCCCTTTACAACAATTAAAGACTGCCCGTAAAACCGGGCGGTCTTTTTTAACACTTTACAAAAGCAGTTAAATGGGTTATAGTATTTTAGAAATTTTGCGGAATAAAATATGGAGTGTTTTCGGAACAGGCTTTATTTTCCGGAAAAACTTTGAGGTGTATAATGGAACAGTACGTGATAAAAGGCGGAATCCCGTTAAGGGGTGAAGTAGAAATAGGCGGAGCTAAAAACGCTGCTCTGGCTATTCTGACAGCAGCTATCATGACGGACGAAACAGTTACGATAGACAATGTGCCTGACGTCAGCGATATAAACGCATTGCTTGGGGCTATAGCTTCTATCGGCGCTTCGGTCAATAAGCTTGACCGTCATACGGTAGTGATCAACGGCAGCACCATATCATCTGTAAAAGTAAATGACGATTTTATAAAGAAGATACGCGCGTCGTATTATCTTCTGGGAGCGCTGCTCGGCAAATATAAAAGGGCAGAAGTACCGCTTCCGGGAGGCTGCAATATCGGAAGCCGTCCGATAGACCAGCACCTTAAGGGCTTCAGGGCGCTCGGTGCCAGCGTGAAGCTGAAAAACGGCTGTATTATAGCAGAGACGATGAACCTTAAGGGTGCGCATATCTTTCTCGATATGGCCTCGGTGGGAGCTACCATTAATATAATGATGGCGGCTGCTTTGGCTGAGGGAAACACCATAATAGAAAACGCGGCAAAAGAGCCTCACGTAGTTGACGCGGCGAACTTCCTCAACAGTATGGGCGCGAACATAAAAGGTGCCGGTACGGAGGTCATACGTATCAAGGGCGTGCGCGAGCTGCACAGGACCAGCTACTCGGTGGTTCCGGATATGATAGAAGCCGGAACATATATGGCTGCGGTGGCTGCCACGAAAGGCGACGCTTTAATAAAGAACGTAATACCCAAACATCTTGAAGCTACATCGGCGAAGCTTAAGGAAATAGGCTGCAGGGTAATTGAGTCAGGAGATACGATAAGGATATCGGCTCAGGACAGATTTACGAGGACCCAGATCAAAACACAGCCTTATCCGGGCTTTCCGACAGATATACAGGCTCCTATCGCCGTTCTGCTTACGACGGCCGAAGGAACAAGCATTATTACCGAAAGCATATTTGAAAACCGTTTTAAATATGCCGACGAGCTTATGAGAATGGGCGCCGATATCAAGGTAGAGGGCAATACCGCTATCATAGACGGCGTTGAAACACTTACAGGGGCAAGGGTCAGCGCACCGGATCTGCGCGCGGGAGCGGCTCTTGTTATCGCGGGTCTTGCGGCGGAAGGTATAACCGTCGTAGACGATATAGTATACATTCAAAGGGGATATGAGGACTTCGAAGAAAAACTCAGCGCTATGGGCGCGGAGATCAAGAGAGTCAGCAGCGAGCGTGAAATACATAAATTTGTATTGAGCGTAAGCTGATAAGTCATACCACATTATGCTTTTGGACACTTTTTATATGTTGTCCTACAGGATAATAATAGTCCTTGACTATATGCGTACAAAAGGTTTACTTTAAATAGGTCATAAAGCATGGACAAAAATAATGTATTTGAATAGTCCGCTTTTGCGGACTTTTTATTTCTTTATTAAGGAGAAGATGATAATTATGGAAAAAAGATTATTTACGTCTGAGTCTGTAACAGAGGGACATCCTGATAAGATCTGCGACGCGGTTTCTGACGCTATCCTCGACGCTCTTTACGCTCAGGATCCGTACAGCCGTGTTGCCTGCGAGACGGCTATCACTACAGGACTTGTGCTCGTAATGGGCGAGATAACGACAAAGGCAGTTGTCGACTATCAGAAAATAGTTCGCGAGACTATCAGAGAGATCGGATACGACCGCGGTAAAAAAGGTTTCGACTGCGATACATGCGGAGTGCTCATCGCACTCGACAAACAGTCTGCGGACATAGCTATGGGCGTTGACAAAGCGCTTGAAGCAAAAGAAGGCGAGCTCAAAGACGACCTTGATACGGGAGCAGGAGATCAGGGTATGATGTTCGGATATGCCTGCAACGAGACAGAAGAGCTTATGCCTTATCCGATCGCTCTTGCACACAAGCTTACAAGAAAGCTTACGGAAGTTCGCAAAAACGGAACTCTTCCTTATTTAAGAGCAGACGGAAAGAGCCAGGTTACAGTTCAGTATGATGAGAACAACAATCCGGTAAGACTTGACGCGGTAGTTCTTTCTACACAGCACGGACCGGAGGTTTCACAGGAGCAGATACACGAGGATATCAAGAAGTACGTATTCGATCCGGTGCTTCCGAAAAATATGATAGACGGCGATACAAAGTTCTATATCAACCCGACAGGCCGTTTCGTTATCGGCGGACCGAACGGAGATTCAGGACTTACAGGACGTAAGATAATCGTTGATACATACGGCGGATACGCCCGTCACGGCGGCGGCGCTTTCTCAGGAAAAGACTGCACAAAGGTTGACCGTTCGGCAGCATACGCTGCGCGCTACGTTGCTAAAAACATCGTTGCGTCAGGTCTTGCCGACAGATGTGAGATCCAGCTTTCATACGCTATCGGCGTTGCTCAGCCTACATCTGTTCAGGTTGAGACATTCGGAACAGGAAAGCTTTCAGATGAAAAGCTTACAGAGATCGTTCGCGAGAACTTCGATCTTCGTCCGGCTGGAATCATCAAAATGCTTGACTTAAGAAGACCGATCTACAGACAGACGGCTGCATACGGACATTTCGGACGTACAGACGTGGATCTTCCGTGGGAGAAAACAGATAAGGCAGAAGCGCTTAAAGCTTATATTAAATAATTTCTAAGAGACCGGATTCCCGGTCTCTTTTATTGACATAAGAGAAGGTTGTAGTATCATATATATAGCAAATTTGAACGGAAGGGGTTTTGGCCATGGAATTACAGAAAGCTTTAGAAACCAGAAAAAGCATAAGAAAATATGACGCTTCAAAAAAAGTTGCAAAGGAACAGATAGATGAGCTGATAAATGCCGCTATACTTGCGCCTACGTGGAAAAATTCACAGACGGGACGCTATTATATTGCATATTCTGACGAAGCATTGGAAAACGCAAAAAAATGTCTTGCGGAGTTCAACGCGAAAAATACCGAAGGCGCGTCCGCGTATATAATCACGACATTTATAAAAGACCGTTCGGGATATGAAAGAGACGGTTCTCCGTCTACAGAGCTTGCGCATAACGAATGGGGCGCATACGACCTTGGA
>DVOP01000084.1 GCA_018713465.1 Candidatus Alectryocaccobium stercorigallinarum
AATAGCTGTTGAGATATTTCAAAGGGTTATTGGGAAGAGGCACTTGTATTACATATATATTTTTTGCGACCTCATTTATCAAAACAGATATCGTCCTTTCATTTTAATTAGTTGGAGAGCATTTTTGCTGCATACTCCAGCCTTTCTTTCACTCTCTTCGTTCCCATTACCTGCATTATCTGACAAAGATCCGGGGTGTTTGACCGTCCTGTCACAGCTATGCGCAAAGCTGTACTTACGTCGCCGACATGACCGGGCCAGCTTTCCTTATCCTTTTTCCATATCTTCACTTCGCGCGCATATCCAACTTCTTCGGCGAGGTCTTTTATCTTGTTGAACCATGCCTGGTTATCGTCGCTCTCGTCATAGTATTTATCTGCGTAAAGCTTAAATATCTTTGAAAGGGTCGCCGGATCGTTGATAAGCTGATAATCAAATTTCAGGTCGTCGGTATAGAACTGGCAGTCATACATATAGCTGATATAATCGCGTACGTCGGACCATTTTCCGATATCCTTTCTTTTCTTTTTGATATCCGCGCCTCTTTCGATACCGAGCACCTTTAAAGAATATTCCCTGTCGTCGAGCATAGATTTTAAAACGTCGTCATACCTCTTGGCCCATTCATAGGCGTCGTTGTATACTTTCTCCGCCGAAAACGTAGCGATGACGTTTTTAGAAACGTCGATAAGCTTGTCCATATCGAAAAGCGCGCCCTCGGTCGTGCTCATTTTTTTGAGCTTGAACGGGAAGTCGTAAAGGTCGGCGTCCGGATTGCTCTGACGCCACATTTCAAAGTCCGAGTTGGCTATCGTCATAAGATATTCTTTTACGGATTCAGCCGGGATACCCTCTTTGTGGTAGTAGCTTACCGCGGCCTCCGGGTCTTTGCGCTTGCTTATCTTTCTTTTGAATGTAACTACGCTGCCGTCTTCGTCGTATACGATATTTCCGTTCTCGTCGGTCTTAGGCTCTGATTTGAGCATTGGAGCGTAGTGGCAGTATTTGGGAGCCTTGAATCCGAGCGCCCTGAAAAGCTCAAGGTGCAGCGGAACCGACGGAAACCATTCGTTTGAGCGAATAACATGTGTAGTGTGCATAAGATGGTCGTCTACCGCGTGCGCAAAATGGTATGTCGGCAGTCCGTCGCCTTTTATGATAACTACGTCGAGTATATTCTGCGGCATTTCTACCTTGCCCTTTACCATATCGTTATGCGTGATACGGCCGTCTTCCCTGCCCTCTGATTTGAAGCGGATAACATAGCTGTCGCCGTTTTTTATCCTTTTGGCGGCTTCTTCTATCGGAAGAGAGCGGTATATGGCCCATTTTCCGTAATAGCCGATATTGTCTATCTTTTCGTCTTCCTGTTTTTTTCGAAGCTCTGCGAGTTCCTCTTCAGAGGCAAAGCAGGGATACGCTTTATCTTCTATAAGAAGCTTTTTAGCATACGCCTGATATATCTCGCGTCTTTGCGTCTGGATATAAGGTCCGTATTCTCCGACAGATTCGGTTTCGCTTATCATTCCCTCGTCGAAAACTATATCGAAATCCTTCATTGAGTCTATGATACCCTGAACGCCGTTTTCCACCTTGCGTTTCTGGTCGGTGTCTTCGATACGGAGTATGAGCACGCCGTTCGTCTGTTTTTTAAGAGATGTTTCAACGATACACTGTTCGAGCGCGCCTATATGTACAAATCCCGTAGGGCTCGGGGCGAAACGGGTCACTACCGCGCCGTCCGGAAGCTGTCTTTCGGGATATTTTTCTTCATAGTATGACGTATCTTTCGCGTCTGGAAAAATAAGATCTGCAAGTTCGGTTCTTGTCATGATTCTGCTCCTTAAATATATAGTCAATTTATCCTACACATTTTATTACCGCCTTGTCAAGCTGTCTATGATGGGTATTATAATAAATACATATTTCATTAATTTTACTGAATTTGATGTTATGTAAAAGCGAAACTTGCTAAAGCGGCGCGTCGAGCATATAATTAAACGGATAAAGTTCAAATACCTTTAAGGCTTGATTTGTTTTTGTTTTGAAAGAGGGTGTTTTTATCATGAAACGTGAACTTACGGCAAAAGAAATTACGATATACGCGCTTTCAATAGCGTTAGTGTGCGTCAGCACGATAGCTATACAGATACCTATACCGCTGGGATATATGCATTTAGGCAATACACTTATACTGCTTTGTGCGTTCCTTTTCGGGCCGAAGGTCGGAATGGCCGCCGGCGGCATAGGCTCCGCGCTTGCGGATCTTTTTACGGGATACGCGTACTGGGCGCTGCCAACGCTTATAATAAAAGGAATCATGGGTTTTGCCATCGGATATATAGCTAACAGGGAATGTAAAAAAGCGGTCATGATGAGGAAAAAGACTGCCGTTGCAGCCATAGCCGGAATAATCATAATGATAGCGGGCTATTTTATCGCGGGAAGCTTACTATACGGAAGCCTTTATACCGGGGCGCTGCAGATACCGGGTCTTTCGATCGAGGGCGCGCTTGGGATAGCGTTGTTTTACGCGCTCGGACTGGCACTTGAAAAAGCCGGATTTTATCGTATTATAAAGGCGTGAGGGATTTAAATGTTGCAAAATCATAATAACCAGAAAAAGATAGCGGTGATAAATGATTTTACCGGTTTCGGACGCTGTTCATTAGCGGTTGCGCTTCCGATAATCTCGGCCATGAAGATACAGTGCTGTCCGGTGCCGACCTCCGTTTTTTCGAATCACACCGGATTTGAGAGTTTCTTTTTCGACGATTATACCGACCGTATGGAGGCATATATTTCAGAGTGGAAAAAATTAGACCTGCGTTTTTCGGGGATATGCACCGGATTTATGGGTTCGAAAGCGCAGATAAACATAGTTTCGGAGTTTATAGAACAGTTTGCCGATAAAGAAACGGTGATAGTCGTAGATCCGGTCATGGGCGACTACGGCAAGGCGTATTCCACGTATACCGACGAGCTTTGCAACGAAATGAAAAAGCTTGTGAAATATGCCGATATACTGACGCCGAACCTTACGGAGGCGTGTATAATAGCCGACGAGCCGTATCATAAAAAAAGACATTTAAAGGATTATCACGCGCTTGCTGAAAAGCTCAGCGCAATGGGACCGTCGAAGATAGTTATAACAGGTATTGAGAAGGGAAATTATATCGCCAACTATTGCTACGAAAAGGGCAAGGAGGGAAGAATAAGAAAGGTCCACAG
>DVOP01000085.1 GCA_018713465.1 Candidatus Alectryocaccobium stercorigallinarum
AAGCCACGCGCAACTGCAGATATGCAGTTATGATATCGGCTAAAAACGAGGAAAAAGTAATAGGAAATCTTATTAAAAGTATTCTCGCCCAGGATTATCCGAAAGAGCTTTTTAAGGTTTTTGTCGTTGCCGACAACTGCGACGATAATACCGCCGAGGTTTCAAGGAAAGCCGGAGCCATTGTTTACGAGCGTTTCAGCGAGAAGCACAAAGGCAAAGGATACGCCCTGCGTTATCTCATAAAACAGATTCATAAAGATTTCAACCTGAACAGCTTCGACGGCTACATGGTCTTCGATGCCGATAACCTGCTCGATAAGTCTTATATCACTGAGATGAACAAGGTATTTTCAAATGGATATAAGATATGCACTTCTTACAGGAACTCGAAAAACTACGGTTCAAACTGGGTAACGGCAAGCTCGGGACTCTGGTTTTTAAGGGAGGCACGCCATCTTAACCACGCCAGAATGATACTCGGCGTAAGCTGCATGGTCTCAGGAACCGGTTATGTCATGCACAGGGATATCATCGTAAGAAACAAGGGCTGGAAGTTCTTCCTTCTTACAGAAGACGTTGAATTTTCTGTAGACAGCATTTTAAAGGGCGAGACTATCGGATATTGCGAAAACGCGGTATTTTATGACGAACAGCCTACGAGCCTTATGGATTCTCTTAATCAGCGTCTCCGCTGGGCAAAGGGCTTCTATCAGGTGCTCCACAAAAACTTCCTTGGACTGTTCAAGGGACTGTTCTCAAAGAGATTTATGACATGCTTTGACTCGCTCATAATCCTCTCGCCGGGATACATATTTTTAGGCGCGTGCGCGTCGGTAGCTATCCTTACCGGAATAGACACCGGCTGGAACAATCAGGCGTTTACAATGAATATAATAGCTACCGTTGTTCCGCTTTTAATAACCGCATATATTTTCTTCTGTGCCCTCGGCTTCTTCGTCCTGATAACGGAATACAAGAAAATATACTGCAAACCAGGACGAGCGTTCCTGCTGCTGTTCACGTTCCCGATATTTATGATAACGTACATACCGCTTGCGGTCATCGCATTGTTCGCGAAAGTAAAATGGACGCCGATAAAACACACGTTCAGCTACGACAACGATGAAATGCAGGCGCAGAAATAAAAATACATACATTTATATTCTGAATCCCTTGCACAAAGGAGTCTGAAGACATGCTCGGCGGCGAAGTCGATATATGTGAGCGCGCCGAGCGGTTATGGCTGAAGATGACGACTGCGGGATAATGAATATAATATGTATGTATTTTTTATTCTCTATCGAACATTTCACGCACCGACGGCGCGTTTTTTGTAAGGCGTTTTATACTCAGTTCCTCGGCCTTGTTGTTTGCAAGCCGCAGGTTGTTCTCAGAGGATAAAAGCGCCTCTTTCGTTTTCTGCAGATGAGTTATCGTCTTGTCTATCTCATCTATTGCCGTCTGGAACTTCTCGCTCGCGATACGGTAATTGCGCGCGAACTTGTCCTTGAATTCATTCATGTTTTCTTCGAAATTGCGTATGTCTATCTGCGCGCTTCTGGCGATATCCAGCTCCTTTTTATACTGGAGAGAATTAAGCGCGGCGTTCCTCAAAAGCGTTATTATCGGGATAAAGAACTGCGGCCGTACGACATACATCTTTTCATATCTGTATGAAACGTCTACTATACCGTTATTATAAAGGTCGCTGTCAGCCTCGAGGAGCGAAACAAGTACCGCGTACTCACACTTCTTTTCGCGTCTGTCCTTATCCAGTTCCTTAAAGAAATCCTCATTTTTATGCTTCGTGGCGGTCGTGTCCATTTCGTTTTTCATTTCGAACATTATCGAAATAAACTCTACTCCGCCGTCGGATTCCCTGAAAATAAAATCACCCTTGCTTCCGCTCTTGGCGTCGTTGTCCTTTTCAAAATAAGCGTTCGGGAACGCGGACGTCCTTATAGCGTTGAACTGGTTTAAGCAATGCTGCTCAAGACTCTCTCCTACCATCTTTGTAGACTGACGCGCTTTAAAGTCCTTATAATATTCTATAAGCTCGTCCTTTTGCTTAAGCCTGTCTTCGTACTGGTCTTTGAGGGAGCGTTCGTTTATCTCATTTTCCTTGTCCTTGACGATGAGGCTGTTTTTTAGATCCGATATTTCGTCTCTCTGTTTGGATAACTCTTTTTCCTTCTCCTGCACCGCCTTGGAAACTGCAAGCTGTGTCTGCATGCCGCTGCTTTCAAGCTTAGCCTTAAGCTCCGCTATTGCCCTGTCCTTTTCGGCAAGCTCGCTGTCCTTTTTTGAAAGCTCTTTGTCAAACTGCGACTGCCGTTCCATGACCGAAAGCTTGATGTCGCTTTCCCCTTTTTTAAGCAGCTCGTCCTCGCGCCTTTTAAGCTCTCTTTCAAACTCCTCGTTCCTGACCTGCTGAAGTATCTGGGCATATCCCGCCTCGTCGACCGAAAAAGCCGACCCGCACACCGGACACTTTATTTCATGCATATTGTCTCCTTTCCCCTTTACTCACTCCTTGCGGGTAAGATTTTTAGATAATGCTTTCATACAGCATCATATGCTTTTCATTAAATATGACAGTAAGTTGTAATAAAGGGAAGAAGATTTCCTAAAGGCGACATCTGCAGCCTTGATACTTATCTGAAGCAAAGCAAGTTTAGCTTCAGATTAGTACCATTAGGCGAGGATTAAGCGCAAGCGGTCGCCTGTGGAAACTTCTTCCCCAAATTATAATTCCTACTTCTGTACAAAATTCAAGATCTTACCCGGAACATAAATTTCTTTGATGATATTTCCGGTAATCTTATCTTCAATAGCCTTCCTTCCTGCCGCGATCGCGTCCTCCTTGGCTATATTCCTGTCTATAGAAATAACAGCCTTGGTCTTTCCGTTGATCTGCACAGGTATCTCGATAACGTTATCCTTGAGCTTATCCTCTTCGTATGTCGGCCAGCCCGAATGGAATACGGAATCGGAATGTCCGCACCTTTCCCATATCTCTTCAGCGACATGCGGAGCAAACGGCGCAAGAAGTCTCGTAAACGTCTCGATAGTCTCCCTGTCGACTCCGCCTTCTTTCTTGGCGATATCGATAAGCTTATTGTTGTACTCCATAAACGCCGAAATAACGGTGTTAAGGCTAAACGACTCGAATCTCTGAGTAACGTCGTGTACGAGACGGTGCCTTACCTTTATCATATCGTCGTTAGCCTTTACGCCAGCCTCGATACTGTCAAGCGCAAGACCCCAAAATCTCTTTAAGAATCTGTTGACTCCGTCTATTCCTCTGTCATCCCATTCAGCGTCAAGCTCCGGCGGGCCAACAAACAGCTCATACATTCTAAGAGAGTCGCAGCCGTAATCCCTTACAAGGTCGTCAGGTGATACGACGTTTCCCTTTGACTTGCTCATCTTTATTCCGTTCTTTCCGGTTATCATGCCTTGGTTGAACAGCTTGATAAACGGCTCTTCAAAATCTATGACTCCTATATCATAAAGGAATTTAGTATAAAATCTTGAGTAAAGCAAATGCAGAACGGCGTGTTCAACTCCTCCGATATACATATCTACCGGAAGGTATTTATCAGCCTTTTCTCTTGATACAAGCTCTTTGTCGTTCTTATTGTCGACGTATCTTAAGAAATACCACGAAGACCCTGCCCACTGAGGCATGGTATTCGTTTCACGCTTCGCGTCCGCGCCGCATACCGGACATTTGCAGTTTACCCAGCTGTCTATAGCCGCAAGCGGAGATTCGCCGGTACCTGTAGGCTGATAACTCTCTACCTTGGGAAGAAGCAGCGGAAGCTCCTCTTCCGGGACCGGAACATTTCCGCATTTCGGACAATGGATTATCGGGATAGGCTCTCCCCAATAACGCTGGCGCGAGAATACCCAGTCGCGCAGCTTGTAGTTGACCGTCTTGCGGCCTATGCCCATTTTCTCTATCATTTCAGGCGCTTCTTTTTTAAGGACTGATGACTCGTAGCCGTTCCATTCGCCTGAGTTGATAACGATACCGCTCGCGTCAGTATACGCTTCGGTAAGCGGAGATATTTCCTTTCCGTCCTTTGCGATTACCTGAACTATCGGAATATTAAATTTTGTCGCGAACTCAAAGTCACGGTCGTCATGCGCGGGAACGCACATGATAGCGCCCGTACCATAGTCGGCAAGGACATAATCCGAAAGCCAGATTGGAATCTTCTTTTTGTTAAGCGGGTTTACAGCATAAGAACCTGTGAACACGCCCGTTTTTTCTTTCGCCTGCATTCTGTCAACATTCGATTTCATAGAAGCGTCGTAAATATATTTATCTACCGCCTCTTTTGTCTCGTCGGTAGCAAGAGAAGCAGCCAGCTTATGCTCAGGCGAAAGCACCATAAACGTAGCGCCGTAAAGGGTATCCGGCCTTGTAGTATAGACAGTTATCTTCTCGTCTCTTCCGTCCACAGGAAAATCGACTTCCGCGCCGTAGGATTTGCCTATCCAGTCGGTCTGCATCTTCTTTACTTTTTCCGGCCAGTCGAGCTTGTCGAGGTCGTCAAGCAGCCTTTCGGCATAGTTCGTTATCTTAAGCATCCACTGGCGCAGGTTCTTCTTTGTTACCTCGGCGCCGCAGCGTTCGCATCTGCCGTTCACGACTTCCTCGTTCGCAAGGCCGGTCTTGCATGAAGGGCACCAGTTTATCGGAAATTCCTTTTCATATGCCAGACCTTTTTTGAACATCTGCACAAATATCCACTGCGTCCATTTGAAGAACTTCGGATCAGTTGTATTGACCTCCATATCCCAGTCGTAAAGCGCGGCGATGTCGTCTATCTGCTTTTTGATATTCGCTACGTTTTCAGCCGTAGACTTGGCAGGATGCACGCCCATCTTTATCGCGTAGTTTTCAGCCGGGAGACCGAAAGCGTCCCAGCCCATAGGATGAATAACGTAATGCCCCTGCATGAGCTTATAACGGCTCCACGCGTCAGAAATAACGTATCCTCTCCAATGTCCAACATGCAGTCCGTTTCCTGACGGATACGGAAACATATCCAGACAATAATATTTAGGTTTTTTTCCATCGTTTACATTGACGGGATTTTTTATCCAGTGTTCACGCCATTTCTTTTCTATGGCTCTGTGATTAAAAGGTTCTGACATTTTAAGCCTCCAGGTTTAATCTTATAGTTATATAAACTCAATTCATATAATGTATTTTTATTTCCAGCTTTATATGATACTAACCGCCGCGAAAAAAATCAAGTTTTATTCATTTTAGTCTTTTCTTTCATACGTAGTTCTTACCGTTATAAAAGCTGCCGCTTCCGTATAGTCATGTTTCCGAGCGCCTGATTTCTTCCAGAAAAAACTTTTTCACATACCGTATCTCGTATAAAGCCTGTATTTTGTAATATATGCTTTGTGTGTGTCAAAAGCAAAAACAGCACAATACATCTGACGATATATTATGCTGTTCCCATCACAAAATAATCATTGCGTCACCAAACGAAAAAAATCTGTAGCGTTCGCGTACGGCTTCTTCGTACGCACGCATGACTCTCTCTTTTCCGGCAAATGCCGATACAAGCATAATGAGCGTCGACTCCGGAAGATGAAAATTAGTTATAAGTCCGTCCATTATCCTGAAATCATAACCAGGATATATAAATATATCCGTCCAGCCGCTTCCTGCTTTTAAAACACCGTTTTCATCAGCCGCGGACTCAATAGTCCTGCAGCTCGTCGTTCCGACGCATATAACGCGTCCGCCGGCTTTTTTAGTATTGTTTATAAGCTCCGCCTGCTCCTCTTCTATGATGTAAAACTCGGAATGCATATGGTGCTGCGTAACGTCCTCGACCTTTACCGGCCTGAACGTCCCGAGTCCTACATGGAGCGTTACATGAGCGATATTGACTCCCTTTTCACGTATCTTATCCAGAAGCTCCTCTGTAAAATGGAGCCCCGCCGTAGGTGCGGCCGCCGAACCAGGATCCTTCGCATAAACCGTCTGATATCTGTTTTTATCTTTAAGCTTATGCGTGATATAAGGCGGAAGAGGCATTTCCCCAAGCTTGTCGAGTATCTCCTCGAATATCCCTTCAAACTCGAATCTGATAAGCCTGTTGCCTTCATCGACGATATCCATGACCTCCCCTTTCAGGATACCGCCTCCAAATACAAATCTCGCTCCGATACGGCATTTTTTCCCCGGCTTTACGAGAGTTTCCCAAACGTCGGCCGATACGCGCTTCAAAAGCAGTATCTCTATAAGCGCTCCCGTGTCTTCCTTTTCCCCGTAAAGCCTTGCCGGTATGACCTTTGAATTGTTTACGACAAGACAGTCGCCCGGCCTAAGATATTCTATTACATCTGTGAACTTCTTATGCTCGATACTACCGTCGCTTAAAGCTAAATGCAGGAGCCTTGAAGAGCTCCTGTCCTCGAGCGGATCCTGCGCGATAAGCTCCTGCGGCAGCTCGTATGCAAAATCACTTGTTTTCATCAGTTTATGACCTCAATGCTATACCCATTGATTCAAGACCGTTCAGTATCTTCTTCATAGCCGAGGTTATCTCCTGCTCTTCGAGCGTTTTTTCATTAGAGCGGAATACGATAGTATAAGCCATCGACTTATATCCCTCCTCTATCTGCTCGCCCTCGTATATATCGAAAAGCGAAACGCTCTCGAGTATTTTTCCGCCGCGCTGCCTTATCATCTTTTCGATATCAGCAGCCGCGATATCCTTCGGAACTACTATGGAGATATCCCTGTTGACTGCCGGGAATCTCGCGATACCCTTGAACTTGCGGTCAAATGTCGCGAATTTGACTATTTCGGACATGTTCAGTACAGCAAGATAACATCTTGCTCCTATGCCGTAATTTCCGGCAACTGTCGGGTGCACTTCACCGATATATCCTACCTGAACACCCTTATATATAATATTAGCCTGTCTGCCGGGGTGCAGGAAGGAACGTTTAGGCTCAGCCTCATAATCCCTTATCTCGTGCATTCCGACCATATCGAATATTTCTTCAAGAACGCCTTTAAGCTCAAAGAAATCTCCCTCGCCGTACATTCCGAGAGTCAACATCATCTGCTCGTCGGGAAGCTCTTTTATCGGAAGCTCGTCGGCTATATAGATGTTTCCAAGCTCGTACAGTCTTACGTCCTTATTTCGTCTGTTATAGTTTGTAGCCAGCGAAACAAGCATTCCGTTTACCGGAGTGGTTCTCATTATAGAGAAGTCCTCTCCAAGAGGATTGGATATCTGTATCGCTTTTCTTTCCGGTGCGTCCGCGCTCATAAGCAGCTTGTCGAATACCTTAGGGCTTTCAAACGAATAGCACATTCCCTGTGAAAATCCGCTGTACTGGACTACTTCCTGAGCCTTTGCCTGAACGCGAAGCTCAAACGGAAGCTTTCCGGTAGTCGCCTCTCCGCTCGGAAGCGCCGTAGGTATATTGTCGTAGCCGAAGAATCTCGCTACTTCCTCTGCGATGTCCGCGCAGCAGTGTATGTCCTGACGGAAAGTTGGAGCTACTATCTCGTTCGTCTTTTCATCTAAGGTAAGCTCGACAGCCGCAAGGTATTTGAGCATATCCTCTTTTGATATATCCGTTCCGAGCAGCGCGTTTATCTTTTCAGGCTCGAATTTTACCCTCGACTCCTTACGGACTTCCGGATATACGTCCACCATTCCGCCTACGACTTCGCCGCATCCAAGCTCTTCGATAAGCTGGCACGCCCTGTTGATAGCTGCTTCGGCGTTGTTCGGATCAAGCCCTTTTTCAAACTTTGAAGAAGCTTCGGTTCTCATTCCAAGTCGCTTTGCCGAAAGACGGATATTCGTTCCGTCGAAGTTCGCAGCCTCGAACAGCATAGTCTTAACGCTGTCCGTTATCATGGAGTTTTCACCGCCCATGATACCGCCTACGCCTACCGGCTTTTCGGCGTCGCATATCATAACGACGTCTTTATCGAGGATATGCTCCTTGCCGTCTAAAGTCACGAATTTCTCGCCGTCCTTCGCGCGTCTTACGATTATCTGGTTGCCCGCGATCGTATCGAGGTCGTACGCGTGCATAGGCTGTCCGTATTCTTCCATGACAAAGTTTGTAATGTCTACAAGATTATTTATCGGACGGATACCGCTTGATGAAAGCGCCCTCTGCATCCATTCAGGCGACGGTCCTATCTTTATGTTTTTAACGACTCTCGCGCAGTATCTCGGGCAGAGTTCTGTATCTTCTATCTTTACGCTTATATATTTTGACGCGTCCTCGCCGTTTGCCTTTACGGAAACCCCGGGAGCCTTGAATTCTTTTCTGAACGTAGCCGCCGCTTCTCTTGCTATTCCAAGCACGCTGTAGCAGTCTACCCTGTTTGAAGTTATTTCGTATTCGAACACTACATCGTCAAGTCCGAGCGCTTTTACCGCGTCAGAGCCGACTTCGACGTCTTTTTGGAAAATATAAAGTCCGCTTTCCGGCGCCTCAGGATAAAAATCCCTTGACGAGCCGAGTTCTTCAATAGAGCACATCATACCGTAAGACTCTACGCCTCTTAATTTTCCGGCCTTTATCTTAATTCCGCCCTCGGTCATTTTTCCGTCGTGGCCTCCGGCGACTCTTCCGCCGTCGAGCACTACAGGGACCTTGGCTCCTACAAATACATTCGGAGCGCCGGTGACTATCTGTATAGTCTCAGTCCCGACGTTGACCTGGCATATAACAAGCTTGTCTGCATCCGGGTGCGGCTCTATCGAAAGTATTTCTCCGACAACTATTTTTTCAAGATCTTTATTTAAAACCTCATATCCCTCGACCTTTGTGCCCGACAGCGTCATGGCGTCCATGTACTGCTGGGGCGTTACGTCAAGAGACGGAACATATCTTTTGATCCATGAATAAGAAGTATTCATTATTAATTCTCCATTAAAATTTTATATTTCACACTGATTTAAAACTGAGAGAGGAATCTAATATCGTTTTCATACAACAGGCGCATGTCGTCTATCTCGTACTTAAGAAGCGCTATCCTCTCAAGTCCTACTCCGAATGCGAAGCCTGTGTATTCGTTAGGGTCTATGCCGCACATCTCAAATACATGCGGGTGCACCATTCCGCAGCCGAGTATCTCTATCCAGCCCTCGCCCTTGCAGAAACGGCAGCCCTTTCCGCCGCACTTAAAGCAGCTTACGTCCATCTCGGCGCTCGGCTCTGTGAACGGGAAGTGGTGCGGACGGAATTTCGTCTTTGTTTCCGGTCCAAAAAGCTCCACCGCGAATTCCTGAAGCGTTCCCTTAAGATCTGCGAACGTTATGTTTTTATCCACGACAAGTCCCTCTACCTGATGGAACGAGGGCGAATGCGTCGCGTCTACCTCGTCGGATCTGAAAACGCGCCCCGGAGATATCATCCTTATCGGAAGCTTTCCGCTTTCCATCACTCGCGCCTGTACAGGCGACGTCTGTGTTCTTAAAACTATATCCGAATTTATATAAAAAGTATCCTGCTCGTCCTTAGCCGGGTGATTGGCAGGGATATTCAATTTTTCAAAGTTATAAAGATCGTATTCTATTTCCGGTCCCTCAACGACCTCGTAACCCATGCCGACAAAAATACGCTCTACTTCGTTAAGAGCTATGGTATTCGGATGGATATGTCCGATATTTATCTTCTTAGCCGGAAGCGTTACGTCTATCGCTTCGCGCTCGAGTCTTTTCTCAAGCTGCGCTTTTTCTATCGCGCTCTTTACTTCATCTAAACGGCTCTCTATCTTTTCTCTGGCCTCGTTTACAAGCTGTCCGACCTTCGGCCTGTCGGCGGGATCAACGTCCTTCATGCTCTTAAGCACGGCCGTAAGCTGGCCTTTTTTACCGAGCATATTTACGCGTATATCGTTTACGGCGTTCAGGTCTGAAGCCTCTTCAAGATTTTTACGCGCGCCGGCTATTATATCTTCAAGCTTGCTTTTTATATCACTAATTATCACTTTGAGTTTCCTCCGGAAATATAAAAGTTTATATAAAATGCGCTGTCCGCATTAGTTTTCCATTTTACACAAAACCACCCAGAGCGCCGTTCCCGTATTTTGACTCCTAGCAAAGCTAGGTGGGTTAAAACCGCAAACATACTCTCAATCTTCCACTTCAAAGGAGGCCTGAAATCAAATACGCTGATATAGGTATCCCTTTTTAAAGTAAATGTAGGTTCAAAATAACGGGGTTATCGCACGCACCAGGTGATTCGGACGACCGGTCTTTAAAAGACCGTTTTATTCAATTAAATTCAGGCTTTTCCAGCTGATCCAAGAACATACTGGATCTTATGAGCAACCATATCCTTAACAGCCTGGCGTGCAGGTTTAAGATACTGACGGGGATCAAAATGATCCGGATGCTCAACAAAATGTTTACGGATAGTAGCTGTCATTGCAAGACGGATATCTGAGTCGATGTTGATCTTGCAAACTGCGAGCTGTGCAGCGTGACGAAGCTCTTCCTCAGGAATACCGATAGCGTCAGGCATATTTCCGCCGTACTCGTTTACCATCTTTACGAACTCCTGCGGAACTGATGAAGATCCGTGAAGAACGATCGGGAATCCCGGAAGTCTCTTTATGCACTCTTCAAGAACGTCGAAGCGAAGTGGCGGCGGAACAAGTATTCCGTCAGCGTTTCTTGTGCACTGAGAAGCTTTGAATTTATATGCGCCGTGTGATGTTCCGATAGCGATAGCGAGTGAATCGCAGCCTGTCTTGGATACGAACTCCTCAACTTCCTCCGGACGTGTATAGCTTTCCTGTCCATGTTCAACGGCAACTTCGTCCTCAACGCCCGCAAGTGTTCCGAGCTCAGCCTCTACAACAACGCCGTGATCGTGAGCATATTCAACTACCTGCTTTGTGATAGCGATATTCTCTTCAAACGGCTTTGAAGAAGCGTCGATCATAACAGATGTGAATCCGCCGTCGATACATGATTTACAAGTTTCAAAAGAGTCGCCGTGATCGAGATGAAGCGCGATCGGGATATCAGGATTTTCAATAACAGCTGCTTCAACTAACTTAACAAGATATGTGTGGTTAGCGTAAGCGCGCGCGCCCTTTGATACCTGAAGGATAACCGGGCTCTTAAGCTCTCCGGCTGCCTCAGTGATACCCTGAACTATCTCCATGTTGTTTACGTTGAAAGCTCCGACTGCATAGCCGCCGTCATATGCCTTCGCAAACATCTCTTTTGTTGTAACGAGTGACATTTCTTACCCTCCTTGTTTTTAAAGTGTGATTACAAATTGATAAAACATCTCATTCTAACCTTACACCTTTTGTTTCTTCGTATTATAATTTATCAATTTATACAAAAAAATACAAGATGTTTTTCCATTTTTCCTTTAAGCCAGAGATATCCAGAGCGCCGGACGCACTCCTATCTCTTTGTTATTTACATAGAAGCCGTATTCAAAAACATATCCCTCGAAATTTACGGTCGAGGCGTTGTACATATTTCCTCCGTTTGAGCGCAGCCACCAGTACGAGCCTTTTGTCTCTTCATTTATATATATCCCCTTTGAAGCGGCATATTCCGTCGCAACGGCGATCCTGTCCTGATCGAAGTTATAAAACCTGTACGCGTCGTTTACCGACGGGATAAAAATAAAGTCCCTCGTATTCGTGCTCGCAGCGGTTTTATACGTCGTATTTCCGGGATTTGCTATCTCGGTCTCGAGTATCATATCCCTCTCCACGTCCGAAAAGGCGTTTTCATAAAAGTAGCCGTTAGTCCACCTGCGTATGCGGCAGTCTTTCCACGCGGTATTTTCCAGCTCGTCGGCGTAGCGCATTCTGTCTATTATATTTACGCTCAGCAAAAGCGCCCTGTCGCCCTTTACGCGTATTACGTCCCACTCGACAAGCTCTTCGCTGCCGTCCGCTTTATACGGATATCTTCCAAAACAAAGCTTGGGCAGTTCTGTTGTCCCGAACGTTTCTTTGCGCAGCTCTGATATTTTCTCTTCAAGCTCTTCTATCTGCGCGTTTGCGGCTTCTTTTTCTTTCTTAAGCTTTTCTATAAACGCATATTTGCTTTCTTTTTTCGATCTGCGCATAAGAAAAGACGTGGCAAGCTCGTTTACCGTCTGGGATATGAGGCCGTCGGCTTTTTTTATTTCGACCTTCGCGTTCTGTATGGAGTTTTCTATCTCTTTTTGCTTTTCGTTATAGAGTGCTCTGACCCTTACCATTTCGGCAAATTTATCTTTTCCGCCTTCAACGGTGAAAATATTACAGCGATCCATAAACTACTCCTGAACCGACTCATGTTTGTCATGCTCTGTTAAAAGTAAATTTTCCCTTTTTATGTCCTACCGTCACCTTATCTCCGCGTCCTATCTCTCCTAAAAGTATCTTTTCGGAAAGCGGATCTTCGATAAGCGTCTGTATGGCGCGCTTCAGCGGTCTTGCTCCGTATGCCGGATCAAAGCTCGAATCTGTCAGCGCCTTTTGCGCCGCCGCCGTAAAGCCAAGCTCTATCTCAAACGTCTCCATGCACCTGCGCTTGAGTATTCCCGTCTGGATATCCGTTATCTTTTTCATGTTCTCGATATTGAGAGAATGGAAAACGATTATCTCGTCGATACGGTTCAAAAACTCAGGCTTGAATATCTTCTTTATCTCCTCCATTACCGAGCTCTTCATATGCTCATAATCGCGTTTTTCCTCATTGCCCGTCATAAACCCGAGCCTCTTCGGGTTGGCGATAGCCTGAGCTCCGGCGTTTGAAGTCATTATTATGCACGTGTTTTTAAAATCTATCTTGCGCCCCTGCGCGTCGGTGATATGCCCCTCGTCCATGACCTGGAGCAGTATATTGAACACGTCGGGGTGGGCTTTTTCTATCTCGTCGAACAAAAGGACGCAGTACGGATTGCGGCGTATCTTCTCCGAAAGCTGTCCGCCCTCGTCATAGCCCACATATCCGGGCGGCGAACCTATTATCTTTGAAACGCTGTGTTTCTCCATATATTCGGACATATCCACTCTCACGAGCAGAGATTCTTTTCCGTAAACCGCCTCGGCTAAAGCCTTTGAAAGCTCCGTCTTTCCTACGCCCGTAGGTCCTAAGAAAAGGAAAGTGCCCGTAGGCCTGTTCGGGTCTTTTAAGCCGGCCCTGCCGCGTCTTACGGCTCTTGAAACGGCGCTTACCGCTTCTTCCTGTCCTACAACTCTCTTCCTGAGTATGCTTTCAAGTTTTGAAAGGCGCTTTACCTCGCTTTCAGTAAGGCTTGACACCGGTACGCCGCTTATCTCGGATACGGTATCCGCTACGTCTTCAACGGTCACTGTAAAAGCTTTCCTTTTGTTTCTGGATTGATACCTGTTTTTGCTCTTTTCCAGTTTTTCGCGCAGCTGTCCAAGCTCCATATTGAACTTGGAAGCGCTCTCGAAATCTTCTTCGAATATCGCGTTTTCCCTCTGCTCCGAAACCGCCTGGATATCCTCCTCCAGCTTCATAATGGCTTCAGAGCCGGAATATTCTTTCATTCTGACTCTCGACGCGGTCTCGTCCATGATATCTATGGCCTTATCCGGAAGGAACCTGTCTGATATATATCTTTTGCTTAAGTTTACGGCCGCTTCAAGTGCTTCGTCCTCAATGGAAACGCCGTGGTGCTTTTCATAATACGGCCTTAATCCTTTAAGTATCTCTATGCTCTCGGCCGTATCAGGCTCTTCTACCTGTACGGGCTGGAAACGTCTTTCAAGAGCGGCGTCCTTTTCTATATGTTTTCTGTATTCTTCAAGCGTCGTCGCGCCTACTATCTGTATCTCGCCTCTGGAAAGCGCCGGCTTTAAAATATTCGCCGCGTCCATCGCGCCCTCCGCGCCTCCGGCTCCTATAAGCGTATGGAGCTCGTCGATAAAAAGGATAACGTCGCCGCTGTTTTTCACATCATCCAAAACGCCCTTGATACGCCCCTCAAAATCGCCCCTGTATTTTGACCCGGCGACCATTCCCGAAAGGTCGAGCACAACTACTCTTTTTCCCGCCATGCTCTCCGGCACAAGCCCGTTTACTATGCGCTGCGCAAGCCCTTCGACTATCGCACTTTTTCCAACGCCCGGCTCTCCGACAAGACACGGGTTGTTCTTCGTCCTGCGCGTAAGTATCTGCATAATGCGCATTATCTCTTTTTCCCTGCCTATGACCGGGTCGAGCTTTCCAAGATACGCCATCTGCGTCAGATCCCTGCTGTACTGGTCGAGCGTAGGCGTCGGGCTTCCCTCGATACCGGCGCTCTGCTTTATTGAAAGATCCTCGGCCGCAGCCGCGGCGTCGAGACCCATCGTCTCCCAAAGTTCCATATACAGCTTTTGTATCTCCACGCCGAGCGTATAAAGAAGTCTCGTCGCTATGCACTCGCTCTCCTGAAGCATAGCCATCAGTATGTGCTCTGTGCCGCACTTATCGTCCGAAAGGCGCTCCGCCTCTTCGAATGCGGTCTTGATTATTTTTTCGGCTTTAGGCGACCACTCCGGCGCCGTGTTTTCCTTGACCCCGGTCTTGTCGCTTACGAGCTGGTCTATGAGCTTTAATACATCTTCTTTCTTTACTCCCGCTTTTTCCAGCAGTAAAGAAGCGGTTCCGTCGGAAACCGCTAAAAGCCCGAGTAGAAGATGTTCCGATCCGACATACTGATGTCCTAACCGTTTTGCCTCCTGCCGGGCGGTCTTTATTACTTTTTCACCTTGTTTCGTATATTTATTTTCCATAAATCCCACAACGGCCTATTTTCTGTTCTTTTCATATATGACCCTGAGACCTTTGATTATAAGCTCCTGGTCGATAACTATTTTTCTTTTGCAGTGCGGTATTACTATGCTGGCAAACCTGCCCGTAGCTATGAGCGCGCATTTTTCTTTCAGCTCGCTCTCAATACGCTCGATAACTCCGTCAATGCAGGCTGCCGTTCCGTATATCATCCCGCTTTTTACCCCGTCTATCGTATTCCTGCCTATTATATTCCCGGGCTCTTCAAGCGTGACCTGATGGAGCAGGGACGTCTTCGAAACGAGCGAATCAAGGGCCGTCCTGACCCCGGCGCATATCACTCCGCCTATATACTGTCTCTGTCTGTTGACCGTACAGAAAGTCGTTGCGGTCCCCATTTCTATGACTATAAACGGCGGTTCGTGCTCAGCCATGGCCGCAACAGAAGATACAAGCAGACTGCTCCCGAGCTGTCCCGGGTCGTCTATGCGTATATTTATCCCGGTTTTAAGCCCCGGGCCGACAATGAGCGGTTTTACCCTGAGCAGCTTAAAAAGAGCCTCCTCCAGGACAGGAGTAAGCTGAGGCACTACAGACGATATAATAGAGCCCTCTATATTCATAAAGTCTATGCCGTACATATCCAGTATCGTCTTTATGCGCATTGCGTATTCGACAGGCGTAAGGGCGCTGTTCGTCGACAGCCGCTCTATGCAGCTTATCTTATCAGCGCTTATACAGCCCGCTATTATATTGCTGTTCCCGATATCGACCGCTAAAATCAATTCATTTTCCTCACGCGTTTCTTCCGCAGCAGTATTTATATTTCTTTCCGCTTCCGCACGGACACGGATCGTTTCTTCCTATTTTCTTGCCTTTTACGATAGTTCCCGATTTCTTCTCTTCAAGATAAAGCGCTTTGCGTTCTTCCTCCGAGAAAATGGCTTCCCACTGGGGAAGGTTATAAAGCCAGTCTGCCTTAGCTCCTACCATGTTTTTATAGAGCTTCGCCTTGTCGAACAAAAGGCTTACTTCCGAATTCTCATCGATCTCCTCTATGTTGTTCGGAGTAACGAGACTTTCGTCTATTCCGTCGAGAAAGCCGATCATGTTCATGATATCCATATCATATTTTTCGGCCAGCTCTTTTACCGTTCCGCGTACTTCCTTGTCGGGCTCGGCAAGAAGCTGTTCGTATATGGCTTTTTCTTTTTCAAAATACGGAGTCCAGATCGCCTCCAGTTCTTTCTTTGTAGCTTTCGGATTATATGCTTTATCTCTCCATTCCTGTAATAAACTCATTGCTTTTCCTCTCCGTCATTATTATTTGACCTTTTGATTCTGATATAATACCATTTTTAACTAAATATGTAAAATAAATGCAATCATGCCGCATGTTTTATATCTTTTCAAGCTTCGCGAACGCCGCGAACATTTTCTTTACGCCGCTGCCCTCGAACTCTACGGTGACCTCGTAATCCCTCGCGCCGTCTTTTATGTCGAGAACCTTGCCTTTTCCGAACTTTTTATGCGTGACCGTATCTCCAACGGTATAATTGAGCGAATCGGCCTTCTTGACTTTAAATGCCGACGGGTCGAACGTCTTTCCGTAGGGAACCTGCCCCGGCTTTTTCGCCGTCTGCGCGCCAAAGCCGTACGGCGCAGAATATCCGGTCTTTTTACCTGCGGGCGCATAATTATTTTCAAACGACGCGCGGCTTTCGCGGTATACGTAAACATTGTCCGATACCGTATCGTCCTTTATAAGCTCCTTTGGTATTTCCGTTACGAATCTTGAAAGCTTGTGGAATTCCTGCTCGCCCCTTACGAAGCGCTGCTTCGCGCTCGTGAGCTTAAGCGTCTTTCTAGCCCTTGTCATTCCGACATAGAAAAGCCGCCTTTCCTCTTCGAGCTCGGATTCGTCGATATCGTATATCGTATGGAAGCTTGGGAATAAGCCGTCCTCCATGCCGACCAAATAGACGTTGTCAAATTCAAGTCCTTTCGCGCTGTGCAGAGTCATCAGCACGACCTTTTCGGCGTTTTCATCAAGCGAATCTATGTCCGCCACGAGCGCTACCTCCTGAAGGAATCCCGACAGCGACGGATCCTGCGCCGACTCCTCATACGAAACGGCCTTGGAGATAAGCTCGTCTATATTGGATATCCTCTCGAGGTCTTCTTCCGTTCCCGCCTCTTCTAGCTCGCGCACATATCCGGTCTCGTCTATAAGCGTCTTTATAAGCTTGTCGACCGGAAGCTCGTTTGCAAGCGAGCGGTATTTTCTGATAAAGAGCGAGAAATCCTCTGCTTTGTTTCCCGTCCTGCCAAGCCCCGGTATCTTTGAGGCCCCGGTGAGCGCTTCAAAAAACGACAACCCGTTTTCCGCGGCGTATTCGCTTATACGCTCGAGGCTCTTTTCTCCTATGCCCCTGCGCGGAATGTTAATTATCCTCTTTACCGACAGCTCGTCGCGTCCGTTTTCTATCGTTTTAAGATAAGCCAGCACGTCTTTTATCTCTTTACGCGCGTAGAAGTTCACTCCTCCGACGAGCCTGTATGGTATTCCGGCCTGGATAAACTGCTCCTCAAAAAGACGCGACTGCGCGTTCGTCCTGTATAGTATCGCAAACGAATTAAGGCTCTCTTTTGACGATCTTTTCTTTATTTCAGATATGACTTCCTTCGCCTCTTCGAAGCCCGACTGATAGACGGCGTTATGGATAAGCTCCCCGTCCTCCTTTGCAGTCCAGAGAGTCTTTTCCTTATGTTCGGTATTATTTTGTATAACGCTGTTCGCGCCCTTTAAGATGTTCCCGACCGACCTGTAATTCTGCTCTAATTTTACGACCTTCGCCTCGGGGAATATCCTTTCAAAATCCAAGATGTTGCGTATGTCCGCGCCCCTGAATTTATAGATCGACTGGTCGTCGTCGCCCACAACGCACAGGTTGCGGTATTTTGAAGCCAAAAGCTCTACGAGCCTGAACTGTATGCGGTTCGTATCCTGATACTCGTCTACCATTATATAGCGCAGGCGTTCCTGATAGCTGTCCAGCACCTCGGGAGCCTTTTCAAAAAGCTCTACGGTTTTTATTAGCAGATCGTCAAAATCAAGCGCGTTGTTTTTGAACAAAGCCTCCTCGTACGCACGGTATACTTCCGCTATGAGCTCGTCCTGACGGCTTGCGGCTTCCTTTTCTTTGTCGCTCACCAATATCATATGGTTTTTCGCGTGCGATATTACCGACTGGAAAAACCTTGGAGGATATTTTTTCTGGTCAACTCCCATGTCGGACGTTATATCTTTGATAAGCCTTTTCGAATCGTCCGTATCATAAATGGAAAACGACTGCGTATAGCCTATCCGGTCTATATAACGCCTTAATATCCTCGCGCACGCCGAGTGGAACGTAGATACCCAGACCGCCTCCGCGCCGAACCCCGCTATATCGTTCACGCGCTCGCGCATTTCCGAAGCGGCTTTGTTCGTAAACGTTATCGCCATTATGTTCCACGGGTTTACATGCCTCTCCTGTATAAGATAGGCTATGCGGTATGTGAGCACCCTCGTCTTGCCCGAGCCTGCTCCGGCTATTATCAAAAGCGGGCCTTCTGTCTGCCTGACGGCTTCATATTGCTTATCATTAAGTAAACCGGAAAGATCCATAAACAAACTCCTTAAAAAAGGGCGATGCAAAAGTTTCCCTTTGCACCACCCCTACTTCGCTGAAATAAATAAGATTATTTAAGAGTAACCTTAGCTCCTTCTGCCTCAAGTTTAGCCTTGATGTCGTCTGCTTCTGCCTTAGCAGCTCCCTCTTTAACGATCTTCGGAGCGCCGTCAACAACTTCCTTAGCCTCTTTAAGTCCAAGGCCTGTAACCTCACGAACGACTTTGATGACTTTAACTTTGTTCGGGCCTACTTCTGTAAGCTCTACGTCGAACTCGCTCTTCTCCTCAGCTGATTCTGCAGCTCCGCCTGCTGCCGGTCCTGCAACTACAACGCCTGCTGCTGCAGATACGCCGAATTCTTCTTCACATGCTTTTACTAATTCATTAAGCTCTAATACCGATAACTCTTTGATAGCTTCGATAAATTCCGCTGTTGTTAATTTTGCCATTATATTTTCCTCCGTAATATTTTGATTTATTCGTATTTTAAAATCTCAGGCGGCGATCATTCCGCTGCCGGTGTTTCTTCTGCAGCCGGTGCTGCTTCTTCTGCTGCGGGCGCTTCTTCTACTGCCGGTGCTGCTTCTTCCGCTGCCGGCGCTTCTGCTCCGCCTTTTTCCGCTATCTGGTTGAGTACGCGGGCGAAGTTCGATATCGGCGACTTTATGCTGCCAAGAAGTCTTCCAAGAAGGATCTCCCTTGACGGGATCTCTGAAAGCGCCTTTACCTCTGCTGCGTCGCAGTATTTTCCCTCAACAATGCCTGCTACTAACTCAAGAGTTGGGTTTTTCTTCGCGAAATCCGCTAAAACACGAGCCGGCGCAGTAGCGTCGTCTTTTGAAACCGCAAGAGCGTTTGTGCTCTCAAGGTGCTTTTCAAGGTCTTCGCACGGAGTTCCCTTGAATGCCAGCTTCATCATCGTGTTTTTGTAGACTTTGTAAGAAATACCTGCTTCTCTTAAAGATTTACGAAGAACAGTATCCTGCTCAACTGTAAGTCCGCTGTAATTAACAAGTACGACTGCGCTGGCGTCAGCTATTACATTTGATATTTCGTCTACAACAGGCTTTTTCAATTCGACTTTTGCCATGAAACAGTGCTCCTCCTTATAATTTTTGATGCGCACGCTTCGTTTGATACTTCTGTATCAGGAATAAAAAATACCCTGAACGCCTACGCGGACAGGGTATGAAATCCTTAATCAAGAATGTTCTCCTCGGCAGGCGTTATACTTACGTCCTCTCGGACACCTGCTGTCTTCGGCGTGACACATGTGATTTTATATCATATATTTATTTATATGTCAACTCTTTTCTTCAGGCATATCATCGGATATTTCCTCCGCCGCTCTGTCTGAGCTGTCCTCCGATACATCGATTTTAGTCGCCGTGAGCTGCTCCGGCTTCCTGTTCAATATCTCCATAAACTCTTCGCCGGTGATAGTCTCTTTCTCATAAAGGAATTTTGCGAGCTCGTGCAGCTTCGTCATATTGTCGCTGATGAGCTTTTTAGCCTTCTCATACTGAGCCTCCACCATGCTTACGACAAGCTCGTCTATCTTTCCTGATGTAGCCTCAGAGCATGCAAGCGAAGCGTCTCCGCCCAAATACTTGTTGGTTATCGTCTCGAGCGCGACCATGCCGAACTCGTCCGACATACCGAATCTCGTTATCATAGCGCGCACAAGCTTTGTCGCCTGCTCTATGTCGTTCGCGGCTCCAGTGGTTATCGACTTGAATACTATCTCTTCCGCAGCGCGGCCGCCGGTATACGTGGCAACCCTGTTTTCCAGCTCTTCCTTGCTCATAAGGTTATGGTCGTTTTCATCGACCTGCATAGTATAGCCGAGCGCTCCTGAAGTACGCGGGATTATCGTTATCTTTGTGACCGGCGCGGAATTTGTCTGCAGCGCGGCTACAAGGGCGTGTCCTACCTCGTGATAAGCCACGATGAGCTTCTCCTTGTCGGTAAGTATCTTGTTCTTCTTCTGGTATCCCGCGATAACGACTTCGACGCTTTCCTCAAGGTCGCTCTGTACGACGAACTTCCTGTTGTCCCTTACGGCGCGCAGCGCGGCCTCGTTTATCATATTGGCGAGCTCGGCTCCGCTTGCGCCGGGCGCCATTCTCGCAATAACACCGAAATCGACATTGTCGCTTATACGTATGTTCTTAGCGTGGAGCTTAAGTATCTCCTCACGTCCGATAAGATCCGGAAGCTCGACCGGTATCCTCCTGTCAAAACGTCCGGGACGCAGAAGCGCCGGATCGAGTGAATCCGGCCTGTTCGTAGCCGCAAGTATCATAACGCCCTTTCTGGCGTCAAATCCGTCCATCTCCGCGAGCAGCTGGTTTAATGTCTGCTCTCTTTCATCGTTTCCGGAAAATCCGCTTCCGTCACGTTTCTTTCCGACCGTATCGATCTCGTCGATAAATACGATACACGGCGCTTTTTCATCGGCCTGCTTGAAAAGATCGCGCACCTTCGCAGCTCCCATACCTACGAACATCTCGACGAATTCTGAACCTGATATCGAAAAGAACGGTACATTAGCTTCGCCGGCTACGGCTTTTGCAAGCAGCGTCTTTCCTGTTCCGGGAGGTCCTACAAGCAGTGCGCCCTTTGGCATTTTCGCACCGATCTCGGTATATTTCTTTGGATTGTGAAGGAAATCCACTATCTCGGTAAGCAGCTCCTTCGCTTCGTCCTCTCCCGCAACGTCCTTGAATTTAATTCCGGTCTCGGACTGGACATAAACCTTGGCGTTGCTCTTTCCGAAGCTCATCGAACCGCCAAGGCCGCCTCCACCGAGGCTCGAAGTCATAGAGCGCATGAGTATGCGTCCGAGGATAAGTATTATCGCTATCGGAAGCACCCAGCTCAAAAGCGCGCTCACTATCGGATTCATTTCCTCGACTATCGGGCTTGAAAAATCCTCGATACCCGCGTCAAGCAGCCTGTCGGTGAGCTTATAGTCGTTCATAAGTCCGGTTTCATAATATTTTTCCGGCTCCGAATTGTCTCCGAACGTTATCACTCCGTCGTACTGGTTTACTTCTACCTCTTTTATCTCTCCGCTTTCGAGCATGTCTATAAACTTGCCGTATCCGACTTCTTCGACCTTAGTTGCGTACATGTTCGGGAAAACGAAAAAATTCAGTATAAGTATAACGGCCAGCGCGATGAAATAGTAAAAGAAAAAAGGAATCTTTTTTCTCGGCCCTTTTTTGTTTTTGCCGTTATTAGTCTCAAATTTAAGATCCATTTAAAAACTCCTCAAAACATCGGCGGCTTCTTCGCCGGTGTTCTTGACATTTAAAATCTTTATAAAATAGCTCGAAGCATGATCCTTCGCGTTGACCTTTACCTCGACCCTATCTCCGGCTCTGTGGCCCATAAGCGCCGCTCCCAAAGGAGACTCCGGAGTTATCCTGCCCTCGAGAGAATCGCCTCTTACGCTCGTTACTATCTTATATTCTTCGGTCTCGTTATCGTCTTCAAACAATATCTCGACCCGTTTGTTTATTCCCACTTCGTCGTCCGCGGAATTATCTTCGATAATGTTCGCCGTCTTTATCATATTTTCAAGATAGCGTATCCGGCTTTCGTTTTGGTTCTTTGCCTGCTTCGCGGCGTAATACTCGAAATTTTCGCTTAAATCGCCGAAAGCCCTCGCTTCCTTTACAGCCTGTATCGTTTCCTTGCGGACAACGAGCTTTCTGTGCTCTATTTCCTCTTCCATTTTCTGGATATCGCTTTTTGTCAGATTGTCGTACATGACATTGCCTTTCCTTAACAGTTCTTAAAATTAAATATAATACCCGCTCATTTTATTATCAAATTAAATAAAAATAAACTTTATAAAATATCCGGCCGGTTCAGGTCATAATAAAATATATACTGCTGCAATACGCCCGCGAATCCGTCGTATCTTTCAAACGGGAAGCCGTCCGGATAATACTCCTTAAGCACCTGCTTTATATGCGTATCGATTGGAAACGCGTCTATCTTATGGAGCGCAAAAAGGCAGATACAGTCGGCCACCTTCCCGCCTACGCCGTACAGCTTAAGCAATCTTGCTCTTGCTTCTTCATATCCGCAATCGTACAGTTCTTCAAGAACAAACGCACCCGAAGCTACGTCCCTTGCGGTGCGGACGACATACTTACTCCTGTAGCCAAGGTTACATTCCATCAAAGCGTCCTCTTCAAGACGCGCAAGAGCCTCCGGCGCCGGAAACGAATAGTATTCCTTTCCGTCCGAGGCTGTCATTGTTTTTCCATATGTCCTGCATATGTTTGAAATGCATTTTTTTATGCGCGGTATATTGTTCTGCTGGGAGATTATAAAGCTGACGACCATTTCCCAAAGGTCCTGGTTCAGTATCCTTATGCCGCTGCCGAACTTTGCCGCAGAACTCAGATAGATGTCGCTGCCGTCTACAGCTGAAATATATCTGCCGTAGTCTGTCTCAAGATCGAAATAGTGCTTCCAGAAACTGTCAAATTCGTCTTTTGGGCATTCGAACGATATGCTGTCGCCTGTCTGCGAAACAAGCACATACTTATCAGACGCTATAACACTGTATTTGCCGTCGTCCGTTTTGTCCATTCTGAAGCACTGCCCCGACGCGGCAATCTGTCCGATATCAAAAAACTCGTTTTTTATAGTGACCATCGCTTCAGCCGTCCGGGAAATTTTTCTTCAGATATATTACGATGAAAACAAGATCTACAACTACGATGGCAATAGTAACGATACCTACTGCCGGGTGCGGCGGAAGGACTATATTAAGAAACTCTCCGCATGCAAGGACAAGACAGAAGATCCCAAAAGCCCTCTGATATCTTCTTTCGTCCTCCGGACTTTTCTTTTTCTTTATCGGGGCGTTTTTTCCCTCAAAAGCGCTGATGACTCCCGCGCCCTTTCCCAAGAAAAACACTACTGCCAGTACAAGACATATAACTCCGATAATCATACTGAATTCATCTGATAACATAATTTTTACCTCGCAATTATAATTCTTTTTTCATGATCAAAGCGTCTTCGACCGGCGCTTCGTAATAATTTTTTCTTACGCCCTCTTCCGTAAAGCCCAGCTTCTCATAGAGCGCGGCAGCCGGCGCATTGCTTTGCCTGACTTCAAGGAATATTTCTTTTATTCCCATTTCCCTGCCCTTTTCAAAAAGCTTTTCGACTATCGCCGTTCCCGTGCCCGAACGTCTTTTATCCTTAGACACAGATATATTTGTGATATCGGCCTGATCGGCCGCTGTGACCATTCCGCCGTATCCGGTTATGCGTCCGTCTTCTTCGGCGCAGACAAAAACGGTCCCCTCGCGGATCATAAATGAGAAAAAGCCGTTTTCGTCCCACGGGACCGAAAAATTTTCCTTTTCTATCTTTACGACTTCGTCTATATCGCCGAAGTCCATCTCCCGTATCTTTATCATAGACCTTTTTCCATTCTTTCTCTTTCGGCCTGGGAAAGCCTTAAGTAAACCGGCCTGTGCATTTCAGACGAAACGGTTTTTCCCTCGCGGACGTATTTCTCCGCAAGTATTCCGAGCGCCGCCGCCCTCTGCCGGTTCTGGAAAGCCTGCGCGAAGCAATAAGGCACCTTTATATTCCCTCTTATCGCCGCTTCGTTTACCGGAACGCCGTCTCCCAAAAAGATAACTTTTTTGTCCAGTTTATTTATATTTTCTATAATATCTTCTATGGCGACAGCCCTATCGCTTAAAACCTCCTCGAGCCCGTCTCCATTGAAGCGGTATACCCCCGTATATACCTGATTCCTTCTGGCGTCCATCATCGGACATATAAGCCTGTCCGTCCCGTATATCTGGTAAGCCATCGCCTCTATCGTCGATATCTCCGCAACCGGCTTGTCAAGCGCGAGCGCCAGACCTTTTACCGTAGCCGCGCCAATACGAAGCCCTGTAAACGAACCCGGCCCCTTGGCCACGGCTATCGCGTCAAGGCTGTCCATATCGAGCTCCAAAATATTTTGCAGGGTTTCTATCATCGGCAAAAGAGTCACGGAATGATTCTTTTTATTATTAACATTAAATTCTGCAAGGACCTTATCGTCTTCGACCACCGCCGCCGACGCCACAAGCCCCGAACTGTCTATCGCAAGTATCTTCATATCAGGCTTCTCCTGAATTATCCTCAACTTCTATCACACGGCTGTCCGCCTTTGAAATATCGTCTCTCCTAATGCATATCCTTGTAATATCGTCAGGCAGCAGCTCTTTTATGTTTTCAGCCCACTCTATTATGCACACCCCGTTTCCGAACAGATAGTCGTCAAATCCTATTTCGAACATTTCGTCAGGCATGCCTATCCTGTATACGTCGAAGTGATAAAGAGGCAGGCGTCCGTCTTCATATTCCTGAACGATAGTAAATGTAGGGCTCGTCACCGGCTCCGATATCTCGAGCCCCGCCGCGAATCCCTTAGTAAAAACAGTTTTGCCGCTTCCAAGATCTCCGTCGAGAGTTATTATCTGGCCGGCATATGCTTTTTTCGCAAATTCTCTTCCAAGTTCAAACGTCTCCTTCGGACAGGAAGTCTTAAATACAGTCACTGTCATATCTCCTAAACAATACGGTTCCGCAAAGTCATGCAGACGCCCGGCTTTGTACGCATTTACACGCCTGATATCGTATCATATTTCATTTTATGTAGCAAGGACTTGAAACACGTATATTTTCGCCTTATACTGTCCTTTAAAAAAGAAAGGACTTATTTTTAAGAAAGGGTAAAACATATGTCAAATCCTGTTGTAACGATAACAATGGAAAACGGCGATACCATCAAAGCGGAGCTTTATCCGGATATCGCACCCAACACTGTAAACAATTTTATCAGCCTTGTTAAAAAAGGCTTCTATGACGGTCTTATATTCCACAGGGTCATCAACGGCTTTATGATACAGGGCGGCTGTCCCGACGGCACCGGAATGGGCGGCCCCGGCTATCAGATAAAGGGCGAATTCCTGCAGAACGGATTCGATAACAGGCTCGCCCATACGGAAGGTGTGCTCTCAATGGCAAGGGCAATGCATCCGGATTCAGCCGGCAGCCAGTTCTTTATCATGCACAAAGCGGCGCCGCACCTTGACGGAGCATACGCCGCTTTCGGTAAAGTAACCGAAGGTATGGATATAGTCGACAAGATAGCTGAAACGCCCACCAATTACAATGACAGGCCAAGAACGCCTCAGGTCATAAAATCGGTCACGGTAGACACCTTCGGCGTCGACTATCCGGAACCTGAAAAAGCATAATAACTTTTTTAAACTTTTACTGCCCGTCGTCTGCCTGAGCTTCAGGGGTTCCCTCGTCAGGAGACTGCGGGCTTTCTGTCGGCTCCGGTTCCTGAGTGTGTTCCGGAGTCGGTTCTGCCGTCGGCTCGGGCTGCTCCGTCGGCTCCGGCGCTTCCGTAGGAGTCGGCGTCGGCGTTGCCGTAGGTTTAGGCGTAGGAGTCGGCGTCGGCACATGTCTTGTGCAGCGCGTCGTCGGCATATTGTCCTTCGCGTAATATTCCGTCGTCGTATCGCAGCCTACTCCCGCAAAGAGTCCCGAATCCGCGCATATCGTCACCTTTTCAACACTTTGCGGCATTTCGAAGCTCTTATTCGAAAGTCCCTCATGTATCCTTGTCATTACGTTTCGCCAGAGCGTCTGGTAATATCCTCTCTGGTCGTCCGCGAGCTCCGCGCTCACGTCATATCCGGCCCATATTGCCGAAGTATAGTACGGCGTGAAGCCTGCAAATACAAGGTCTCTGTAAAGCGTAGTCGTACCTGTCTTTCCGGCAAGCGTCATTCCGTCTATCTTGAACGCGGTACCTGTTCCGTGATCTACAACGTCGAGCATAGCGCTTGTCAGAAGATATGCCGTACTGTCTTTAAATACCTGTTTTGTCTCTGGCTCGTTTTTAAGCACGACGTTTCCGTACTGGTCCGTTACCATAGTATAGAAGCTCGGCTCTATGCTCGTGCCCTTGTTCGCAACAGCCGCAAACGCGGACGCAAGCTCAAGCGTGCTTACGCCGTGCGTGATTCCGCCGAGCGCAAGAGGCTGTGAAACGTCGTACCCTTTATCGTTCACGAGCTGGGTAAATCCCAAATCGAGCAGGTAATTGAATCCGGCCTGCGGAGTGATTTCCGTAAGCACCTTTACGGCTACGATATTGTAAGAATTCGTTATCGCCTCTCTTATCGTCACATCGCCGTGATACTGGTCGTCCGCGTTGTGCAGCGGCGTTCCGTCCGCATACGAATATTCCTCGTCGCGTACTACCGTAGAAAGGGTTATATCGCCTTTGTCAAGCGCCGGTCCGTAAGTAGAGAGTATCTTAAACGTAGAACCCGGCTGCCTGTAAGCGCCTGTAGCCCTGTTGAGAACAAGGCTCGCCGTCTTCTCTCCTCGTCCGCCGACTATGCCTTTTACCTCGCCGGTGGACTGTTCGATAACGACCATGGCCGCCTGAGGCTCCTCCGAGAAGGAGATCCTTTCGGCGACTATCTCGTCGCCCGCTTCTACAACGGCCTCTTTATACATATTTACATACTGCTGAGCCTCTTCCGTAGTATCGAAAATAAGGTCAAAAGACGGATCCTGATTTTCCCTGAAATATGTCTGGAGCATTTCGCGGCTGTAGTTCACACGCTCTCCGTTCGCCTTATCGACCGTAAGCGCCCAGTCAAGCGCATACTGCACGGTCGCGGGGAAATTGGCTTCGTTTTCGAACTCCTCTTCCATTATGCTCTGGACTTTCGGGTCCATCGTCGTATAGATCCTCAAGCCTCCGCTGTACAGCAGGTTTTTCGCCTGAACTTCTGTATATCCGGCTTTTTCCACAAGGTCGTCTTCAAGCTGGCGGATAAGCTCGTCTACAAAATATGAATACGGCTCTTCCTCCGCTTCCGAAGCCTTGCTGTGCTCGCTTATACGCGTGTATACGTCGTCCGCAAGCGCTTCTTCATACTCCGCTTCGTCTATATAACCCTGCTCGAGCATATATTCAAGCACAGTGCTGCGCCTTTGCGTGTTCCATTCGGGGTGGTTTATCGGATTGTATCTTGTCGGGTTCTGCGGTATGGCCGCAAGCACTGCGCACTCTGAAAGCGTAAGCTCGGAACACGACTTCCCGAAATATTTCTGAGAAGCCGCCTCTACGCCGTATGTTCCGGCTCCGAAGTTTACAGTGTTCAGATAGTTTTCCAGTATGACGGATTTAGTATCCGCGCCCTGTGCGTCCAGCGCGTCTTCCAGCTCGACCGCCAGCTGCTGCTCCTGTATCTTCCTTACGATACGCTCGAACTTGGTTTCGGTGGTCCATTCCGTAAAGACATTGTTCTTTAAAAGCTGCTGGGTTATCGTGCTCGCGCCCTCTGTCCTTGAAAAGCCTGTGCTTATAGCTACCGCAACGGCTCTTACCATTCCTATCGCGTCGATCCCGTCATGCTCGTAAAATCTTGAATCCTCTATCGCGACTATGGCGTGCTGCATATCTTCGGGTATCTTGTCTATCGACACGGATATCCTGTTTCCGTCAGCCGAATTGAGCTGCTGCAGCATATTTCCGTCCTGATCGTATATGAACGTAGCGTGCCCCAACGGCATTATATTAACGTCAGACACCGACGGCGTACCGTCTACTATTCCGTTGTACATACCCGCGACGAGGCTCGATATCACTATCGCCGCCGCAAGGATCAGCATGATGACAACGCGCAGTATGCCTATCCCGGTCCTGTTCGCAAGACGCGGTCCGCGCGAAGCCGTTTTTTCTATTTTGTTTCTAAGGTCGTATTTTCCGAAGTTCATTACACGACTCCTTGATTATAATTTAAAAATAAGATACGATGATTATAAAACATAATAAAACATAAATCTACTGCATGCAAGACGGACTCTTTAAGCCCGATTTAAGAAAGAAACCTATGTCAGATCATTTTAAAACCATTTTCAAAACCTTCAGCGCGGAGATAATCGAAAAAAAATCCCGCTTTATCGCCACGATAACGCCGGCTTCAACAGAACAGGAAGCCCTGGACTTTATTAAAAGCTGCAAAAAGACGTACCATGACGCGAGGCATAACTGCTCGGCGTACATAATCGGCACCGACGGCCGTATAAAGCATTCCTCTGACGACGGAGAGCCGTCAGGGACCGCCGGAAAGCCTATGCTCACCGTCCTCGACTCAAACGGATTATACAACACCGCGGCAGTTGTAACAAGATATTTCGGCGGTATCCTTTTAGGTACCGGCGGACTTGTGCGCGCCTATACGAGGGCGCTTGAAAAATGCATAGAGTCGGCCGAACTGAAAACGATGTTTTACGGCACGAAAATAAAAATTGAAGCCTCCTACACGGACGCAGGAAAGCTTCAACATATGTTTTCCGGTGAGGATATCACCGTGCTTTCGGCTGATTATACCGATAAAGTAGCGTTTAATATAATAATCCCGTCCGAAGATGAAGCGGCCCTGATAAAGACCGTTTCGGAGATGACCGCAAGCAGGTCGGTTCCGGAAATACTCGAACGTTCATATTATACTCTGTGACACCGTTTTATTTGTCTTCGCGGCGCTTCATTATGTTTTCCTGGACTCTTCTGTAGAGCTCCTGGGCCGCGTTATAGCCCATTCTGCGCTGTCTGTGGTTTACGGCAGCCGTTTCAACGATAATGGCAAGGTTACGGCCGGGCCTTATCGGTATGGAATGGCTCGTGACGTTTATTCCCATATATTCCGTAGTCTGCCTCTCTATCCCGAGACGGTCGTATTCCTTATCCTTATCCCACTCCTCAAGCTGGATAACAAGGTCGATGGAGTGCGTATCTTCAACGCTTTCAATACCGAACAGCGTCTTAACGTCTATGATACCTATTCCTCGAAGCTCTATAAAATGCTTTGTGATATCGGGCGACTGTCCTACAAGCGTAACGTCGCTCACCTTGTGTATCTCAACAACGTCGTCGCTTACAAGGCGGTGTCCTCTCTTTATAAGCTCAAGAGCCGTCTCGCTCTTTCCTATTCCGCTCTCGCCGGTTATAAGTACGCCCTCGCCGAAAACGTCGATAAGAACGCCGTGTATCGATATCACTGGCGCAAGCTGTACGCCCAGCCACCTTATAAGTTCGGCTGAAAATTTTGACGTCGTAATGTCCGTAAGCAGAAGCGGAACATTATACTGCTTCGCGAGGTTTATCATAACCTCGTCAGGCCTGTTCGAGGACGTGAAAACAACACACGGAACTACCGTAGAAACAAGCCTTTTGAACGAATCGTGCCTTTCCTCTTCGCTCATGCTCATAAGATATTCAAACTCAACGATACCGATTATCTGCACGCGCTCGTTTGTATATCTGCTGAAAAAGCCAGCCAGCTGCAGCGCCGGACGGTTTATTTCGTTGACAGTTATTTTTATTGATGACGTGTCCACGTCCGGAGTGAGGTTCGTCACCTTCATATGCTCTATCATTTTATCGAGTAATACGTAATTCATTTTGCCCCCTCCTTATTAAAAAAATCATAAACCGCTTTTGCTGACGCGGCGTTCATTCCGGGAATATCCTTGAGCTCTGACAGCGAAGCGCTCTTTATCTGTTCTATATTGTCAAAATGCTTAAGCAGTTCTTTTCTTCTGGCTTCCCCGATAAGCGGTATATCGTCCAGTACGGAATGCACCTGCCCCTTCGACCTTAAAAGCCTGTGATACGTTATGGCGAAGCGGTGGACTTCGTCCTGTATCCTCGTGATAAGCCTGAAGCAGTCCTGCTCGTCCTTTAAAGATATCTCCTCGTTGTTAAAATAAAGGCCGCGCGTCCTGTGCCTGTCGTCTTTTACCATTCCCGCAGCCTGAATATCTATGCCGAGTTCTTCAAGCACCTGAATGCAGACGTTGACCTGACCCTTTCCGCCGTCCATAAGTATAAGGTCGGGAAGCTCTTCGAAGCCCTTGTTTTTCTCAAGTGCCCGCCTGAATCTGCGGGTCAGCACCTCTCTCATGCTTGAATAATCGTCGGGACCCTGCACCGACTTTATCTTGAATTTCCTGTAGTCGGCTCTTTTCGGCGCTCCGTTTTCATAGACTACCATAGACCCTACGCTCTGAAAACCGCTTATGTTGGAAATATCATACGCCTCTATGCGCTTCAATGAACCGATACCAAGCAGCTCTCCAAGCTTCTTAAAAGCTCCGGCGGTCGCCGCCTCTTCTTTTTTAAGCCTTTCTATATCCTGTTCAAGCACGAGCCTCGCATTCTTTTCCGCAAGCGTCACAAGTTTTTCCTTGCTTCCCTTTTTCGGGACGACGACGCGTACCTTTGACTCTCTTTTTTCGGAAAGCCACTCTTCTATGACGTCTTTGTCGGGTATCTCCTCCGACGCCATTATCTCCTTTGGTATAAAAGGCGTTCCCGAATAAAACTGCTTTATGAAGTCAGATATTATCCCGCCTTTGCTCTCGTCGGGATCGACGTGCAGATGATAGTGCTCCCGTCCTATGAGCTTGCCGTCACGCACGAAAAATATCTGCGCTATAGCCTCGCTTCCGTCGGACGCGGCGGCGATTATATCCCTGTCTTCGCCCTGCCCCATCGTCGCTTTCTGATTCTCGCCTATATGCCTTACGCTTTTTATAAGCTCGAGATATGACGCCGCCTCCTCGAACCTCATCTCCTCGGAAGCCTTTGCCATTTTATCGGAAAGCTCGTTCATTATCTCTTTGTAATTGCCGTTTAAGAAGCGCAGCGCCCCTTCGACTCCGGCGTTGTATTCCTGACGGCTTACAAGATTGGCGCACGGCGCCTCGCACTGATGTATATGATAATACAGACAAGGGCGTTCCGTTTTCAGAACGCCCTGAATTTTATAATTGCACGGCCGTATCTTATATAGTTTTCTTAAAAGCTCGATAGTTTCCTTTACAGCCGAAGCGTCCGAATAAGGTCCGAAATATTTGGACTTATCCTTTTTAAGCTTCCTCGTCATTATTATCCTCGGAAACTCCTCGTCGGTCGTGACCTTGATAAAAGGATATGTCTTGTCGTCCTTAAGCAGGGTGTTGTATTTCGGACTGTTCTCCTTTATCAGATTGCATTCCAGTATAAGCGCCTCCAGCTCTGAATCCGTTACCACATATTCAAAGCGCTCTATCTGCGGAACCATCTTCCTGATCTTCGGACTTTTATTCCTGTCGCTCTGAAAATACTGCCTGACCCTGTTTTTTAAGTTTACGGCCTTTCCTACATAGATGATCGCGTCAGACGCGTCATGCATTATATAAACTCCCGGGCTGTCCGGCAGCTTTTTCAGTTCTTCTTCTATTATGAATGACATTCCTGCTCTTCTCTTTCAGCTACGACCTGATGGAATATATCCATAAATTCTTTCCCTGTTATCGTCTCTTTTTCGATAAGGTATTCGGCTATCCTGTCCAGGGCATCCCTGTTTTCTGATATCCTGCTCTTTGCCTTTTCATAGGCCTCGCTGAGCATTTTCATTATCTCATGGTCTATCTCTGTTGCGGTAGCGTCGCCGCATGTCAGATAAGTCCTGCCGTCAAGATACTGGTTTTCTTTAGCTTCAAGACCCATAAGCCCGAACTTCTCAGACATTCCGTATCTTGTTATCATCGATCTTGCAAGGTTTGTAGCCTTTTCGATATCGTTCGCGGCTCCGGTCGTAACGTTTCCGAATACTATCTCTTCGGCGGCTCTTCCCGCAAGGAACGTCACGAGCATAGTGTTTAATTCGGCCTTGGTATTGAGATATTTTTCCTCTTCGGGCACCTGCATAACGTAGCCGAGCGCTCCCATCGTCCTCGGGACGATAGTTATCTTCTGCACCGGCTCTGCGTCCTTTTCAAGCGCGGTGATAAGCGCGTGTCCCACTTCGTGGTATGAAACTACGCGGCGTTCCTCTTTGCTCAATATCCTGTCTTTCTTCTCCTTGCCGACAAGCACTACTTCCACGGCCTCGAAAAGATCCTTCTGCGATACGGCTTTTCTGCCGTGCTTGACCGCAAGTATGGCCGCCTCGTTTATCATGTTCGCAAGGTCAGAGCCTACGACTCCCGACGTAGCGAGCGCTATCTCCTCAAGGTTTACGGTCTCGTCAAGCAGCACCTTTTTAGCGTGCACCTGAAGTATGGCTACGCGGCCTTTTAGATCAGGCCTGTCTACTATTACGCGCCTGTCGAAGCGTCCCGGACGCAGAAGCGCCGGATCGAGTATCTCCGGTCTGTTCGTAGCCGCAAGGATAAGTATACCCTTAGAACTGTCGAAGCCGTCCATTTCGGCGAGCAGCTGATTCAAAGTCTGCTCCCTTTCATCGTTTCCGCCGAGCCTTGTATCCCTCGTCTTTCCTATGGCGTCTATCTCGTCTATGAAAATAATACACGGAGCGTTCTTTTTCGCTTCCTCGAACAGGTCGCGCACACGCGAAGCCCCGACGCCGACGAACATCTCGACAAATTCCGAGCCGGAAAGCGAGAAGAACGGCACGTGCGCCTCTCCTGCTACTGCTTTCGCCAGCAGCGTCTTTCCTGTTCCGGGCGGGCCTACGAGCAGGGCGCCTTTCGGAAGTACCGCTCCGATATGTGTATATCTTTCAGGATTATGCAGAAATTCCACCATCTCCTGCAGTGATTCTTTAGCCTCGTCTTCTCCTGCGACGTCTGAAAAAGTCACGCCGGTTTCCTTCTGGACATAGGCCTTCGCCTTGCTCTTTCCGACTCCCATGATACCGCCGTTGCGCTTCATAAGCATGTTTATGAATACGACGAATATGATGAGCGGCAGCGCTATGCTGAGCAGCGAGTAAACGACCGAAGCCCATATCTCAGCCGATTCCTTTAAAAAGGTTATGTCTTTTCCCTCTAAAAGCTCCACGAGGGAATTCTCGTCTCCGACAAGGTTTGTCGTAGCCTTTACAACCGTGTCGGGATCCGAGGAAGACGTTACGGCAATAGTAAGGACGCCGTCCTGAAGAACGACCTCTTTCACCCTGCCCTCGTCTACCAGTTCAAGGAACCTGTCGTATGTTATCTCCGCCGAAGCCCCGTTCTGGTCGCGCGTTCCCATTATCGCGCCCATCATACAGAGCAGGACTATGACTATTATGATAAATGTCAGCAGATTTGCTTTTTTATTGTTGTCCCCGTTGTTCTTGCCGTTTTGATCCTCGGGACCGTTTTGCGGGGTTTTATTTTTCTTGTTCTTTTCAGGTTTATTGTCCAATTTTATTTACTCTTTATTTAAGTGGTTTTACTTTAAGATCGGCTTCATCCAAAAGCTGCTCATAATACATGGCCTCTTTCGGGTAATGCTCTACGAACACCGTTTTTGCGGCCTGCGCGAGCTGCTCGAACTGCATGAGCATTCCGATCTCCTTTGGTATGCTGTATGTAACTGTTACT
>DVOP01000086.1 GCA_018713465.1 Candidatus Alectryocaccobium stercorigallinarum
CATTTTAGGCGGATATGTTGGCGCATATATAGAACCCTATCTTTCACACATACGTCAACAAGCACATGATTTAAATACGTTCGGAGCATCTCCTGATTATATACATGCTTGTGCAGTCAAACAAAACGCATTAGCTATAGGCGCTGCTTTACCTTTTATACACGAAATATGGGAAAGCATATAGAATTTGCAGAAAAATCAAAACAGCAGCAACGTTTAACTTGTTGCTGCTGTTTTATTAATATTCTATAAATCATACGCTTTAACCAAAAAGCATATAATTATTTTTTACACTGTATTTTCGCCCGCGCTAACCCTTCAGCTCCGCCGGCTCATATCCCTTCGGCTCCGCGAGGAACCCCGCCTTATCAAGCTCGTTTCCGATAATATCTAAAAGAAGCTCGCTGTCGGCTGCAATAGTATGATAATGATATCCGCTTGTCGTATTTTTGAGGAAGCTCGATTTGCCGCCGCGTATTTCCTCCATAAAGTTCGCGACATCTCTTCGCGACCTTATATTCATCTCCGCGCGGACAACATTATAAACCTTGTGGTATATAAATACGTCGAGTATCTTGCCTCCGAGATCAACTATCAGGGAAAGCTCTTTTTCAACATCTTCATCGGAATGCCGGACTTTAAAAACACGCGTAAATTCATCTTTCTTATCTAAAACATATCCCTTATGGGTCGAAACTATCTCTGCACCGGTGCTGCGAAGCAGCGTTATATCCTGGACTATTACCTGTCGGCTGACGGAAAGCGTTTCCGCAAGATAAGTGCCTGAAACGGGTTCTTTAGAATTTTTCAATATTTCAAGAAGTTTTTTTATCCTTTCGTCCCTTTTCATTTTCATCTCTCCGCGTATTGTTCTGAAACGTCACTTCGAAATCAAACTGACCCGCCAGCTTACCTGTTGGCTTACGTGTTTTCTTCATTTTCTTCAGGCGTTTCCGCTTCCTCTATCCTCTCCGCAAGTCCGGAAGTGATCTCCGAATTTACCGTGCCTACTCCCGCCTGTGGATTCATGTTTCCGGAAGCCATTTCCGTAATATATCTCTGCGCCGTCGCCGCCCGTCCCGTATTCGGGAACGCCTCGACTATAGCCTGGAAAGCCGTACGCGCGTTATCCGCGTCTCCGCTCAAGCGGTATGAATGGGCAAGATACGCCATCGACGCGTAATCATTCTCCCTGTATGACAGCGCATTCGTAAACGCCGATATCGCCGTCCTGAAATCGCTCCGCTGGAACGCGGTATATCCCGCATTATAATACTCGTCATAGCGCGACGCATTTATCTCGTTCAGCAAATTATCATAAGTGCCTCGCGACCCCTCCGGCAAAAGCTCCGCATTTATCTCAAGAAGCTGCTGTCTCGCTTCGTCGAGATCCCCGTCGGCGTATGATATATACGCATTCAGCAGCTCTTCCATTGCGCCTATGCTGCTCTGGGCGTTTTGGAGATTGTCGTTTCCGCTGTCAACCGTAGCGTTCATATTTTCTATCTGGTCTTCAAGGCTTGATATCATTTCATTCTGCGTAACAAGCGTCTGCGAATATTTGCTGACCTGCTCGTCCGCTTCGCGGCTTACGCCTCTTCTGACTGCAGGAACTACGATGAGCCCTATTATAAATGCCCCGAGCACTATACCGATAATAAGGTTCAATATTCCGGTAAACGCCGGAAGCTGATGGAAAGCTATAGGCTGGACTACAGGCTCGGTGATTATATTTTCCTCGTCGTCCCAGTTTATGGTCGTATAACCGTTATTTATCCTGTATTCCTTTTTCGGGAGCCTGAAAATACCGAAAAGCCCCTTTTTGCCCTCTCTTACAATGCCTTTCCTTATATCCTCGGTATCCGTCACGGTGCCGGTCTGCTCGTCTATTTCGCTTAAAAAACGAAGCGCCGTAGGATTTGTCCTGTCTATCGGCAAAGCCTTTTTAAGTATCTTTCTCGCTTTTTCATACTCGCCCTTCTTCATATGTATAAGCGCGAGCAGATAATAAGCCTTTATAAGCTTAGGGTTGGCGTCTATTACCTTTTTAAGCATTATAGCCGCGACATCGTCCTCGCCTGCCCTGCACGAGTCAAGCGCCCTGTTGTAGCGTCTTATGGTCTGCTGGATATTTTCAAGCCTCTGCTGATTTGCCCTTACCTTTTCGATATACTCAGACGCGATATTGTTTTCGGGCTTCATATTTTTGCTTATGACCCACTCGCTCAAAGCCGAAACGACCTCTCCGGTCTCGAAATATACAAGCCCGAGCAGATTTCTTGCGTCTATATTGCGCTTGTTGAATTTCAAACTGCGCTCAAGCATATCGATAGCGCCGGACATATCCCTTATCTGGGCGCTGTCCAGTCCCTTATTATAATATGAATTTGAGATCTTAACGGCTTTATGCATTACCGTGTTATCATACCCGCAGCCCGGGCAAATTATCTCGCTGCCCATCTCAAGGCCGCAATTTATGCAATTCATTCCGCCGCTCCTTTAGTATTTACGGTATTCGCGTTCTGCATGTCCTTCAGAAGATCGATAACGTCTGTAAGATCTTTTTCATAGATCGCGTCCTCGACCTCGTCTACGGACAAACACGGTTTGAATTTTTTTAATTCTTCTTCGTAATTGAGCATATATCTCTCCAATTTATATCCGGCTTACGCGCCGCATATGTATTCTTAAACTATGACTGGATCATGCGAGCTGCTCAAGACGGCTTTTCACCTGATCGAGCATTGTCTTATAATTCTCAAGCTTCTGCTTTTCTTCTTCGACTTTAGCCGCCGGAGCCTTTGACAGGAACTTCTCGTTCTTGAGCATTCCCTCGCAGCGCGCTATCTCCTTGCCGAGCCTCTGCTCTTCTTTTGTAAGCCTTTCTATCTCTTTTTCAATATCCACAAGCTCATCGAACGGAATACAAAGCTCTGCTTTCGGAATAAGCGCTGAAACAGCCTTTTCATCTATTCCGTCTTTATTTTCCTGTATTATAACGTCGCTTGCCTTAGCCAGAGTCGCGAAGAAAACACGTCCTTCGGCGAACATATCGCGTATGTCCTTATCCTCCGAAACGACATAAACTCTCGCTTTCTTAGACGGCGGAACATTCATCGAAGTCCTTACGTTTCTTACCGCCTTTACTGCCGCCTGTATCGTATCAGTCTGGGCCGCCTCTCTTTCAAAGTTCATCGCCGGGTCGGCCTTCGGATAATCTGATATCATTATGCTCTCTTCTTCAGGATTGAGAGTACAGTATATCTCTTCTGTGATAAACGGCATAAACGGATGGAGAAGCTTCAGCGCGCAGCTTAAGACGTTCTTGAGCGTCCAGAGCGCAGCTCCCTTCGATTCGTCCGCTTCGGCATAGAGCCTTGGTTTTACCATCTCTATATACCAGTCGCAGAAATCGTCCCATATGAAGCTCTGTACCTTGTCGAGGGCTATTCCGAGTTCGTATTTTTCCATATTATATGTAACGTCGGAAATGAGCCTGTTCGCCTTGCAAAGTATCCACTTATCCGCAGTTGTAAGCTCTTTTTCCGGCATGTTTTCCGGAACTTTCGCGGCGTCAAGGTTCATCATTATGAAACGCGAAGCATTCCATACCTTGTTAGCGAAGTTTCTGCTTGCCTCGACTCTTTCCCAGTAAAAACGCATGTCGTTTCCGGGCGCGTTTCCTGTAACGAGAGTCATTCTCAGCGCGTCGGCGCCGTATTTGTCTATGACCTCAAGCGGATCGATACCGTTTCCTAAAGACTTGCTCATCTTTCTTCCAAGCGAATCGCGCACAAGTCCGTGTATGAGCACATGATGGAACGGCGTTTTTCCTGTCTGTTCAAGTCCTGAGAACACCATTCTTATTACCCAGAAGAAGATAATATCATAGCCTGTAACAAGCACGTCCGTCGGATAGAAATATTTATATTCCGGCGCGTCGGTATTCGGCCAGCCGAGAGTTGAAAACGGCCAGAGCGCAGACGAGAACCATGTGTCGAGCGTATCCTCGTCCTGTTTAAGATGAGTGCCGCCGCACTTCGGACATTTATCCGGAGCTCCGCCTCTTTTTACTATTACTTCGCCGCAGTCCTGGCAATACCAAGCCGGGATCCTGTGACCCCACCAGAGCTGTCTTGAAATACACCAGTCTTTAATGTTTTCGAGCCAGTGCAGATATGTCTTGTCAAATCTTTCCGGCACGAACTTAAGCTCGCCTTTTTTAAGCGTATCTATAGACGCCTGCGCCATCTCTTTCATCTGGACGAACCACTGCGGTTTTATCATCGGCTCGACGGTAGTATGGCACCTGTCATGGGTTCCTACGGCATGACTGTGAGGAACTACCTTTACGAGCAGTCCCATTTTATCGAGTTCGTCAACGATCGCTTTTCTCGCCTCATAGCGGTCCATCCCCTCGAATTTCCCGCCGTTGGCGTTTATTGTCGCGTCGTCGTTCATTATATTTATTTCAGGCAGGTCATGGCGTTTCCCGACTTCAAAGTCGTTCGGATCGTGAGCCGGAGTTATCTTAACGCAGCCCGTTCCGAATTCCTTGTCCACATACTCGTCGGCTATGACAGGTATCTGCCTGTCTGTAAGAGGCAGAACGAGCATCTTGCCTATTATATCTTTATATCTTTCATCTGTAGGATTGACAGCCACCGCCGTATCGCCGAGCATTGTTTCCGGTCTGGTCGTAGCAATTTCAACAAACTTGCCTTCTTCTCCTACAACAGGATAATTGATATGCCAGAAAAATCCGTCCTGGTCCTCATGCTCTACTTCGGCGTCCGAAAGAGACGTCTTACATACAGGACACCAGTTTATTATCCTGCTTCCTTTATATATCCATCCTTTTTCATAAAGACGGCAGAATACTTCTTCTACAGCCTTGTTGCTGCCCTCGTCCATCGTGAAGCGCTCTCTGTCCCAATCAGCGGAAGCTCCTAATTTATGAAGCTGGTTTATGATCCTGCTGCCGTATTCCTTTTTCCAGTCCCATGCGTATTCAAGGAATTTTTCCCTGCCGATCTCCTGCTTGTCTATGCCCTTGTCCTTGAGCATATTTGTAACTTTTACTTCAGTCGCGATCGCCGCATGGTCTGTTCCCGGCTGCCAGAGCGCGCAGTAGCCCTGCATTCTTTTAAATCTGATAAGAATATCCTGTATAGTATTATCGAGCGCATGCCCCATATGCAGCTGGCCTGTTACGTTCGGCGGCGGCATAATTATAGTAAAAGGCTTTTTCCCGGATTTTATATCCGCATGAAAATATCCCTTATCAAGCCATTTTTTATATAATCTGTCCTCAAGACCTTTAGGATCGTAGGTTTTAGCTAATTCCTTGCTCATCTTCTCCTCCTGAACAAAGGGTAATTTTCAGGTTTATTCTGTCAATATATACGATTACCCATAGATAAATAGATTATAGTTATACCCGATATATTTGTCAAACAAAACGCGCCAAAGACCGGCCGGTTTTACGCGGCTTCACGCCCTTACTCAATTAAAAAAGCAACCGTAAATT
>DVOP01000087.1 GCA_018713465.1 Candidatus Alectryocaccobium stercorigallinarum
GTTAGGACTCGACGCGGGCGAAGAAGTGATCGTTAGTACTAACGGCAGCGACGAAGAAGTTGCGATGGAGAAGATCGAAAACTATTTATTGAAAAAATAAAATAATACTCAGCACAAAACAAAAAAGAGACTTTTCAGTCTCTTTTTTGTTTTGTGTATTTAAAGTTTTGAAAGCTTTTGTATCGCATTGTCCGCTATCATAAGATAACCGTGTTCCCTTAAATGCTTTTCGGAAGCTTCCGAGCAGTGGTCTGAGAAACTGTATTCCGAAAGAATGTTGTAAATACGGTTAAAGCTCTCGGGCTCCTGCGAACTGCTGTGCAGTATGAGCAGATAAGCGTTCGTATCGTATTTATAAAGCGAGTTTACGCATGTTACGTATGAGCTTACGGCTTTGGCCGCGCGTATCGTATCGTCAAGGTTTGAGAAGCGGAAGGCCTCTATTAGCGGAGCCGGTTTTTTCGAAGGCTCGCCGTTTTCAGCCGGCTTGTCCGAAGAAGTTTTCGCCGGTTTCAGCGCTTCCGGGATAGCGTCGCCAATGCCCGCGATCTTTTTCAGCAGGTTTAAAATCCCGTCGGCGCCTGATATATGCGCTTCGGAAGCCGCATAAGCCGGAGGCGCGGAAAAAGAAGAAAAGCGCGTATCGAGCTCTTCCGGATCGTTTACTTTTGTTATATTCAGTATAAGGCTGCTTTTTGTAGGTATTGCCTCTATCATAAGCGGGGTTCCGCTGAATTCGAATCCGAACTGCACGTTTGCCTGCTGCATCATATCATAGAACAGGTTTCGCGCTTTTTCGGAGCCGTACGACAGCTCGCTCAGTTTTATCCTTCTTGTGAGCAGATCATCTTTTGTAAGGGTACATCTGATCTGGTTTTCATTTATCTTTTCTATCTTCATAGACTTTCGCCTCTGTTTATCTTATAAAATATTCCTCTTTGACTTAGTGCCAGTATAAATCATTTTATTTAAGTTTGCAATTGTATTGTTTTTAAAATATAATGAAAAAAGTATAAAGAAAAACATAAAGAAAAGAGGGATATTTATGAAGATGGGCAGCAAGACGTTGACGGGCATTATTTATACTATCCTTGGTATTTTATGTCTCATCTTGCGCAGCGATATCGTAGTGTATGCGGCGCTGAGCGTCGGTATAGCTCTTTTCGTATTCGGCATACTTGAGCTTACGCACGAGAGGGTTACGGCCGGAGTTATATGTCTTATAAGCGGGATAGTACTTATTATTCTCGGCTGGCTTATGGTGTCGGTGATCTTGTATATTATCGCGATTGCAGCCGTCGTCATTGGTATAGTAAGGCTTACGCAGGTGCAGAAAAACAATGTTGTGAACGACAGTATCTTCAGGCCGGACATATACAGGCCTGTTTTAATGATATTGTGCGGGATACTACTTTTCGTTAATCAGAGGGCCGCTGTATCGGCGGTATTTGTAGCAATAGGTATACTTCTTATCGTTGCCGGGATATTTGCGATGGTGGAAGAAGGTCAGTGAGGAAAGATGAGCAGACGCAGAAGAAAAAGAAAAAGGACGTCGCCCGTAGTAAATATAATTCTTATCGCGATCGCTGTTCTGTGCTTTGCATTTATCATAACGCGCGTTTTCGGAGAGAATGACAAAGTCGCCGAGCAGGACAGTCTTTTTAATATAACGAGCGCTGAGGACGCCGCGATAATCATAGACGGAGAGCAAAACGAGGCGTTCGGGAAAAATATAAACGGAGTTCTTTATATACCGTATGAAACGGTTTGGAACGACATAAACAGCGGATTTTATGTTGAAGAAGCCGCGGATACTCTTTTTATGACGCTTCCGGATCAGACTCTTACATGGACTGTTTCTGATCCGAGCGGATATCTGTACAAGGATCAGGACGGAACGTATTATATCTCGGCTGAATGTGTGAGTCAGTATTCCAATATCGGACTTGAAACGTACGAAGATCCGTACCGCATAGTCATAGATACGCAGCCGGGCAGCGGAGCGTATGTTTCTGTTGTCAATGACAGTGTAATACGCGTAAGCGCTTCGAAAAAAGCCGAGATAGCCGTTTCATGCGCCGCAGGAGACGTACTGGAGCTGTTATCAAACGAGGGCGAGTGGAGCCTTGTCGCTTCAAGGGACGGACATTTCGGCTATATACAAAGCGCGGATATAGCGGAAACGTCTGTGACTGAGGAATATACTGCAAAGCCGGAGCTTGAGTTTGAGACGCTGGGTACCGGCGGAACGATAAAAATGGCGTGGGATTATATAGGAAGACCCGAGGATAACGAAGCTCTTGACAGAATGATGGAGGGAACAACGGGGCTTAATATAATAAGTCCGACGTGGTTTTCGATAAGCGATACTTCGGGAAATCTCATATCATACGCGGACGCTGCATATGTAGAAAAAGCAAAAAATACTTACGGGCTTTCCGTATGGGCGCTTGTGGGCGATTACGGCGGGGAGGACGCGACGACAGGGGAGATACTGCAGTCCTATGCAAACCGTCAGAATATAACCGCGCAGCTTATCGAAAGCGCTTTGACATACGGCATAGACGGTATTAATATTGACTTTGAGGATATAGACGAGCAGTACGCTCCGGCTTATATAGAATTTTTGAGGGAATTTACACAGCAGGCGCATATGAACGGGCTCATCGTGTCGGTCGACAACTATGTGCCGGGCTATACCGACCATTACAGGCGCGACGCGCAGAATGACATAGTCGATTACGTGATAATGATGGGATATGACGAGCATACGGCCTACACCTCTGAATACGGTTCGGTGGCGTCGCTTCCATACGTAGAGGGAGGGATCACAGCCACGCTTGAGGAGGTAGCTCCTGAAAAGCTCGTACTGGCGGTCCCGTTTTATACAAGAGGCTTTACGGTTCCGTTCGGCACGGATTCGTTTGAGACCGAAACGCTGTTTATGTCTGACCAGGAAACTTTTATGGCGGAACACGGTATAGAAAACCTGACATGGGACGCTGCCGCTGGGCAGTATACAGGAAGCTCGGAGGATCAATCCGGCAGGTATTATATTTGGATAGAGAACGCCGAATCTCTTGCGGAGAAGCTCAGTCTTGTAGACAAATATTCGCTGGCCGGCGCATGCGGGTGGAGACTCGGTATGGAAACAGACGATATATGGCCGGTCTGGAATGAATATTTAGGGTAGATAAATAAATTTGGAAAGGGGTAAATGATGGCAGAATACAATGAAGAGCAGTTTAAAACGACTTTGATGGGCGGCTATGACAAAGAAGACGTCCAGAATCAGTTCAGAATGCTTAAAGACACCGCGCAGGCAGAAAAAAACAGGCTCAACAGCACTATAGAAGAATTAAATAAGACAATAGAAGAAAAAGACGCAAAGATAAAAGAAAAAAACGACGAGATCGAGAAACTCCATAAGGATATTTCAGAAAAATATCAGAGCTATATCGACAATTATGATACAATAGGAAAGATAGTGTATGAAACGCGTATAGATTCTGAGAAGATATTGAAAGAAGCTCAGGAGAAGAAGAATCAAATGCTTGCCGCCGCCGACGCTTCCGCAAAAGAAAAGACAGCGAAGGCGCAGGCGGAAGTAGACAGGATCCTTTCCGACGGGAAACGCCGTTACGAGGTGCTTCAGGAGGAAATAAACGAGCTTATAACGCTCGTAAACCAGGTCCAGCACAAATTTATGAAATCCTTCAAGGCTATACACGAGATATCAAATACTATGGCCGAAGATTCGTTCGGCGGCGTTGATATGGACGACAGCTTTGATGAAGAAGACGGTGAATAAAGGCGCGTTCAGATGAAAGCCAGATTTGTATATATCGACAGAAAGGCTCCGGATAAAAAGCTGCTTGCCGAAGCCGGAGAAATAATAAAGGCGGGAGGACTCGTAGCTTTTCCGACGGAAACCGTATACGGACTGGGCGGAAACGCGCTTGATCCTACGGCGGCAAAGAAGATATACGCGGCTAAAGGGCGTCCGTCTGACAATCCGCTCATAATACACATAGCGTCGTGGGAGGATCTTGAGAAGATAACGGAATTTGTTCCGGAGGAAGCTAAAAAGCTCGGAGAAAAATACTGGCCGGGTCCGCTTACGATGATATTTAAGAAGAGCGATATAGTCCCGATGGAAGTTACCGGCGGACTCGATACGGTAGCAGTAAGATTTCCAAGCCATGAGGTGGCGAGAGGCTTCATACTTGCCGCAGGAGGCTTTGTAGCGGCGCCGAGCGCCAATCTTTCAGGCAGACCGAGCCCGACAAAGGCGTCGCATGTCGTTGAGGATCTCGGCGAACGCATAGATATGATAATCGACGGCGGGGACGCCGATATAGGACTTGAATCTACGATAGTCGATTTTACGGCGGGACATCCTGTTGTGCTCCGCCCGGGATATATCACCGAGGAGCAGATGAGGGAGATCATCGGCGATGTGAAAACAGACGCAGGGATAATATCTTCCGACAGCAAGATAAAGCCGAAGGCTCCGGGAATGAAATACAGGCATTACGCCCCGAAAGGCGATCTGACGATAATCGAGGGCGGAAAAGACGAGGTCGCAGGGTATATCAACGATATGGTAAAGCAGAAAGAGCTTGAGGGCGCAAAGACCGCTGTTTTGTGCAGCGAGGAAACAAGGGGGCTGTACGAATGCGGCTGCGTGATAACGCTCGGCTCCGTTATGAACGAAGACGAGATAGCTCACCATCTTTTCGACGCTTTGAGAAGGCTTGACGATGAAAAGGCCGAATTTATATATTCGGAGTCTTTTAACACGGAACATATAGGCATGGCCATAATGAACCGGCTGCTTAAGGCCGCCGGCCATAAGGTAATAAATTTAAAAAGGTAAAACAGGAGGATAGGTACAATGATTGCTTTAGGGTGTGATCATGGCGGATACAAGCTCATGGTACATGTAAAGAAACATCTTGAGGAGCGCGGACTGGAGTATAAGGATTACGGGACATATTCAGAGGAATCCTGCGATTATCCGGTATTCGCTAAAAGAGTAGCCAAGGCTATACTTTCAGGAGAATGCGACAAGGGTATCCTTATTTGCGGAACAGGTATCGGAATTTCTATTACCGCTAATAAGTTTAAAGGTATCCGCGCGGCTTGCTGCTCGGACTGCTTCAGCGCGAAGGCTACAAGAGAGCACAACGACGCAAACATCATCGCTATGGGCGAGAGAGTAGTAGGACCTGGTCTTGCGTGCATGATCGTAGACACATTCCTTGACACTCCGTTCTCAAACGGTGAAAGACATATCCGCAGAATAAGCCAGATAGAAGATCCGGAGGAATAAAATGGGAAAGGTTCAGGTGATGGATCACCCGCTGATTCAGCATAAAATAGGTATCATAAGGGAAAGTTCCACGAGTTCGAAAGAGTTTCGTGAGATGATAGGCGAGATTGCGATGCTGATGACATATGAAGCGTCGAGAAATCTGAACCTTGAAGACGTAACGATACAAACCCCGATATGCGAAACTACGGTAAAGCGTCTCGAGGGAAAGAAAATGGCAGTCGTTCCTATACTGCGCGCCGGACTTGGAATGGTAGACGGGATACTTACGATAATCCCCGCCGCAAAGGTCGGACATATAGGTCTTTACAGGGATCCAAAAACGCTTAAGCCGGTCGAGTATTACTGCAAGCTCCCGTCCGATATCGCAAACAGGGAGGTGTTCGTTACCGACCCTATGCTTGCGACTGGAGGCTCCGCTGCGGCGGCTATAACGATGTTAAAGGAAAAAGGAGCAAAAAAAATACGCTTCTTATGTATCCTGGCTGCGCCGGAGGGAATAAGCAAGCTTCAGGAGGAGCACCCCGACGTGGATATCTACGCCGGAGCTTTAGACGAGAGGCTGAATGACCACGGGTATATAGTGCCGGGACTTGGAGACGCCGGCGACCGTATCTTTGGAACAAAATAAGTATTTTTAGGGTCGACAATGTTAAGTTTTTTAAGTATAATTTAATAACTGAGAGTTATTATGGAACAAAATGCGTAAGCATTTAATAAATAAAGGTAAAGGGGTAAGAAATGGCTAAAAACAAAAACAAAATCGTAGTTATTGGTGCAGGTAATGTAGGCGAGACTATCGCGTATGTTCTTATGATCCGCGAGCTTGCAAACGAGATCGTGCTTTGCGATATCAATGAGAAGCGCGCAAGAGGAAGCGCCCTTGACATCGCTCATAGTACGGCGTTCTTCGAGCAGGTTACTGTTAAGCAGGGCGGATACGAGGAGTGCGCTGACGCGAACATCATCATCGTTGCCGCAGGCGTAGGAAGAAAACCGGGACAGACACGTCTTGAGCTCGCTAAAGTAAATATGTCTATAGCTACGGACGTTGCTAAAAATATCAAGAAATACGCTGACGATCCGATCATTATCGTGGTTTCAAACCCGGTAGATATCCTCACAATGGCTATCCAGAAGGAAACAGGCTACAATCCGAACCGTGTAATCGGTACAGGTACATCGCTTGATACCGCCCGCCTTCGTTATCTCGTTGGAAGAGAGTGCGGCGTAAACATCAAGGACGTTATCGCATACGTTCTCGGCGAGCACGGCGACAGCCAGGTAGCTCTCTGGAGCCGTGTAAGACTTGGTGGAGTATCGCTTCAGGGCTTTACGGAGCAGTTCAATCTGGATATCGACCATGACGCTATTTCAAAAGAAGCAAGGGATTCTGGTGCAGAGATCATCGCTGCGAAGGGCGCTACGTACAACGGAATCGCAATGGCTACGTCAAGGATAGTTGAAGCTATCGTTAGAAATGAAAACGCCGTTTTAGCAGTTTCTCATCTTCTTGTCGGAAAGAAATACGGTTCATGGGAAGGTATCGCAATGAGCGTTCCGTGTATCATCAATGAGAACGGTATCCAGAAGAGCGTATACATCAACATGGACGACGACGAGAAAGAGGGCATGGATAAATCAGCTCAGACAATGCGTGATTTCTGGAACAGCCTTCAGGATTGATCCGGTTAAAAAGTAAACAGCAATAATTATAGCCGCAGCGCTTAAGGGCGCTGCGGTTTTTTTCGCTTATGGATATATGCGAAAAACAGTTCGAACAGTGATCACATTTAATTTTTACCTGTATTTTACCTAAAATTGATGTTACTCTGCTTTCGCGGCGGCGCTTCACCGGATAAAATATAAAATGAGAAATTATACTTAAAAAATTTCATGTTTATTTTTATTACGACCCCGTTTTTGAAAAAACGAGGCCGTATTCTATATATATAGGAGGAAGCTGCTGTATGAATGACGGACAAAAAATAATTCAGCAGGTATACGCTGCGAAAGCAGACGTAAAGGCTGCGGATCAGTTTATACGTGCGTATCTTCCGTTTATCAAGACAGAAACAGCTAAATTTTTAAAAAGATCACCGATCGAAGGACATGACGATGAGCTTAGCATAGCCATGATCGCTTTTCACGAGGCGATAGGGAGCTATTCAAGCATACGCGGCGCTTTTTTAAAATATGCTGCAGTGATTATAAAAAACCGTCTTATAGATTATGCCAGAAAAGAAAGCAGACACAGGCAGACCGTTTCGCTGAATGCGCCGGCGGATGAAGAAAGCGCATCGCTTGGAGAAATATTGTCTGATGCAAAGGATCATCAGGAAGAGATCACTATGAGGGACGCGACCCGCGCGGAGATAGAAGAGCTGACGAAGCAGATGTTGGAATTCGGTGTAAGCTTAAGCGATGTTGCGGACAATTGCCCGAAGCAGCAAAGAACGCTTGAGGCATGCCGGAACGCGCTGCAGTACGCGAAGGAAAATCCCGAACTGCTCGAAGAGCTTCTCAAGACAAAGAAGCTTCCTATAGGAAAGCTTGCTGACGGCAGCGGCACAGAGCGCAAAACTCTTGAAAGACATCGTAAATATATGGTCGCGCTGCTTTTGATCTATACCAATGGATTTGAGATCATACGCGGACATCTTAAACAGGTTATGAAAGGAGTGGCAGGAAAATGAGTTATATGGTAATGGAATGCCACCCCGGATACGTTATCCTTTTAGACGAAGAGGGGCGGTTTTTAAGAGCGGCAAACTTTAGTTATGAGATAGGACAGACGGTATACGATCCTGTTTTGATGAAAGAGTCTGCAGATATGGAGCGCAGAAAAATCCGAACGATATACAGCGCTCTGGCGGCAATAGCGGCGTGTCTGATCATGGTATTTGGAATAAGCAGCTATCAGAATTATATTCAGCCGTATTCATATATATATATGAGTATAAATCCGGAAGTGCAGATAGATCTTAACCGTGGCGGAACAGTTGTCGGGCTTTCCGGTAAGAACGAAGACGGCGAAAAGCTTATTGAAGGATACAGCGGAAACGGAAAGGATAAAGTAACAGTCGCGGATGAATTGATAGACAGAGCTATGGAAATGGGATTTCTTTCCGACGGAGGAAACGTATCGTTTGCCATAGATTCTCCGGAAGATGAGCTTTATAAGGAATATGAAGAGGAATTAAGCGCTGGGGTAGCGGAATACTTAGAAGGGCGCATAACAATTTCAATAGAAGTATATGATTACAAGACCGGTCCTAAAAGCGAAGAAAATACGCCGGCCGACGCCGTTGATGATCCCGGCGGCAAAGAGGACGATGTTTATGAACCGATCGTGATAACGGTTCCGGCAACGCCGACGCCAACTCAGACCGAAGCGGCAACGCCGACGCCGGCAAACACTCCGACTCCCGCGCCGACACAGAATGTTACGGCTCCTGTGTCCGGCGATTCGGATTACGACGGAGCGACAGACTATAATGATACGGATTATGGAGCAGGAAGCGACGGAGTCACGGATTTTTATGATGGGAATACGGATTATGATCCCGGAAACAGCGGCGGAAATAATTACGGAGACGGCGACGATGGAAGTAATTACGGCGAAGACAGCGGTTATGACGACGGTTCAAATTATGACGATTAAAAAAAATTTGTATCTTACCCCGGTTTTTGAAAATGGTTTGCGTAAACTATAAATATAAAACAAAAATAATTATCCAATGATAAATGAAAGGAGAAATCAATATGAAACAGAGAAGAAAAATTTTCGCAGCGGTCTCTTCCCTGGCTGTTATATCTACAGTCCTTCTGGCCGGATGCAGTTCGCCGGCGAAAGAGGAAACAGCGCTTGAAAATCTTACAGTAAAAGAAAATGAGAATGCGTCGGAGGAAACAGGAACGCTTATGCTCAGCGTCAATCCGGAGATCCGGATAGACTATGATAAAGACGGAAAAGTTATCGCGCTTGCGGGACAGAACGGCGACGGAAAGAAAGTCGTAAACGGATACGCAGACTATAACGGTAAAGAATGCGGAGTGGTTTTAAAAGACCTCGTTGTTGAAATAGATGAAGCCGGATATTTTGATGAAGATATCGACGGAAAAGAAAAGAACATTATTTTGCAGCTTGAGCCGGGTTCGGTGATTCCGGATAAGGATTTTATAACTGAAATAAGCGTTAGTACCCGGGAAGCGGTTGAAAATCTTAAGCTTTCTTCTGATATAGTTACTATTGATGACGACGATTATGATAAAGCGTATGCAAAGGGAGGACAGCCGTCGCAGTATATTACATTAGAAAAAGCTCAGGAAATAGCGCTGGCGCAGGCAGGCGTTAAGGCAGCGGACGCTAAATTTGATGATAAAGAATTTGACCACGATGACGGAGCCTCTGTTTTCGAACTTGAATTTACCGCTAATGGTGTAGAATACGAATATGATGTTGACGCCGAAACAGGAAGGATCATAAAAGCGGAGCATAAAAATATTTCTTCACAGAACGGCACATCATCGGGAACGACGGATTATAACGACACGGATTACGGCCCGAACAACGACGGAGTAACGGACTACGACGACACGGACTACGGCCCGAACAACGACGGCGTGACGGACTACAACGACACGGATTACGGCCCGAACAACGATGGCGTGACGGACTACAACGATACGGACTACGGCCCGAACAATGACGGAGTAACCGACTACAACGACACGGACTACGGCCCGAACAACGACGGAGTAACCGACTACAACGACACGGACTACGGCCCGAATAACGACGGAGTAACGGACTACGACGATACGGACTACGGCCCGAATAACGACGGAGTAACGGACTACGACGATACAGATTACGGTCCGAACAACGACGGAGTAACGGACTACGACGATACAGATTACGGTCCGAACAACGATGGCGTAACGGATTATACGCCTCCAGCTCCGACAGCACCTCCCGCAACACCGGAACCTACCGCTCCGCCTGCGACACCGGAACCTACGCCTGCGCCTCCTGCGCCGACAACGCCTCCTGCGCCGTCAGGCGGCTCGGATTATGGCGACAGCGGATATGGTGACAGCGGTTACGGAGACAGCGGTTATGACGATGGCGGCAGCGACTACGGAGATTCAGGATATGACGACTGAATCGTCAAAAACAAATAATTTAAGACATGAGATCAAGCACCGGATCAGCCGATCGGAGGATCTGGTGCTTTCACAAAGACTGGCAAAGCTGTTTAAACGGGATAAATACGCCGGACCGGACGGAGATTACCGAGTAACGAGCCTGTATTTCGATACGCCTTATGACAGCGCGCTGCGCGAAAAGCTCGACGGTATAAACAGAAGAGAAAAGTTCAGGCTCAGATTTTATGGAACAGACACTTCATTTATCCGTCTGGAAAAGAAATATAAGATAAACGGTTTGTGCGGGAAGAAAAGCGCGCGGATCACAAAAGAACAGGTTCAAAAACTGCTCTGCGGCGATATCGGATTTCTGCTTGATACAGGAGACCCCTTGCTGGCGGAATTTTACAGCAAGATAAAGGGAAAGGGCTTAGGCCCGAAGACGATAGTAAGCTATGACAGGGAAGCGTTTCTGTATGAAGCGGGAAACGTAAGGATCACATTGGACAGAAACATACGCACCGGCCTTGGAAACACAAATTTCCCGGATACCGGGATCTTTATGATGCCGGCTGACGATGGCGAAACCGTATTAGAAGTAAAATATGACGCTTTTTTGCCGGAAATAGTCAGAATGTCGGTGCAGGGAGCCGGAAGGCAGGCGGAAGCCTGTTCAAAGTACGCCGTATGCAGACGGTTTGATTAGGAATGGAGAGGAACGTATGATCAGCTTTCAGGATATTTTCAAATCCGATTTTTTAGATAATATAGCCGGTATTTCGCTTTTGGATATGGTGATCGCGCTGGTGCTGGCTTTTCTGATCGGATTGTTCATTTTCTTTATTTATAAAAAAAGCTGCAGCGGAGTAATGTATTCGGCAAGCTTCGGCGTAACGCTTATCGCGCTGGCGCTCATCACCACTTTGCTGATCATGACGGTAGTCAGCAATATAGTGCTGTCGCTCGGCATGGTCGGAGCGCTGTCCATAGTAAGATTCAGGACGGCGATAAAAGAACCGATGGATATCGCGTTTTTATTCTGGTCGATAGCAGCAGGGATCGTTTTGGCGGCAGGGCTTATTCCGCTTGCGGTATTCGGCAGTATATTTATAGGCGTTGTTCTGCTTGTTTTTGCAAAAAAGAAAACAGTAGATTCGCCGTATATTTTGATAGTCCATTGCGAAAACAGTGAAACAGAGGAACGCACAAGGATATTTATCGCTTCGCAGGTTGTCCGCATCAATTTAAAAAGCAAGAGTGTGGATGAAGGACGCGTGGAGCTTAATTATGAAGTACGTCTGAAAGACGACGACAGCGCGTTTGTAAACGAACTTGAAAATATGGACGGCGTTTCGCGCGTTGTTTTGGTTTCGTATAACGGGGATTATATGGGCTGACGCAGAACCGATTTACCGCATGGCTTAAGAAGAGGAAACTGTTTAGGAGCAGAGGATATATCAATGGTTAGGCACAGAAAGATTGACGGTATATGTATCGCCGCAGTCGTTTTGGCGGCGGCGATAACTGTTTTGTTAATGGCAGCGGCGGCAGCGGGCCTTTTAAAGACAGACAAAGAACCTGAATACGCACGAAGGCTTTTTGACGACAGCTATGTCCATACAATAGATATCCAGATCGACGATTGGGAAAGATTTATAAAGACGGCAGGAAACGAAACATATTCCTCGTGTACGGTGCTTATAGACGGAGAGGATTTTCATCAGGTAGGACTGCGGGCAAAGGGAAATAATTCCCGGAGGCTTACCGAAGAATACGGACTTTCACGTTACAGCCTTAAGATAGAATTCGATCATTTTTTAGACGGCGGCAGTTATTACGGGCTGGATAAATTATCTCTGGATTCGTCGTTTCAGGACAACAGCTACATGAAGACATATATCGCTTACGATATGATGGCGTTCATGGAAGTGCCGTCGCCTCTTTGCAGCTATGTCTGGGTCACGGTCAACGGCGAAGGATGGGGGCTTTTCCTTGCCGTGGAGGAGCCGGAGGAAGCTTTTGCGCGCAGAAATTTCGGAAAAGATCACGGTATATTGTATAAGCCGGATTATCATTCGCTGAATGACGAGAATGCCGACGTCGCGCTGCAATATATCGATGATGACCCGGAGAGTTATCCGGGAATATTTGAAAACGCCAAATTTAAAATTTCCGAATCGGATGAAGACAGGCTTATCAGCGCATTAAAGACTCTTTCGGAGAGTGAAAGCTTAGAAAGCGCCGTCAATGTCGACGAGGTGCTGCGTTATTTTGCCGTGCAGGTGTTTGTGATGAACTGGGACAGCTATCTTGGCCATACCGGACATAATTATTTTCTGTATGAAGAGGACGGGGTATTGAGTATACTTCCGTGGGATTATAATCTTGCGTTCGGCACTTATGCGCTTGGGATGACAGATCCGGTAAAAGACCCGTATATACTTATAAATTATCCGATCAATACGCCTGCGCCTGGAGATATAATGCTCAACCGGCCGCTGTATCATAATCTGATGAAGCACGACGATTATTTCGCACAGTATCATGAGAATTTTGACTGGCTGCTTTCGGAATATTTTGAAAACGGCAGATTTGAGGCGGTTTTAAGGCAGACGGAGCGGATGATCGCGCCGTATGTCGAAAAGGATCCTACGGCGTTCTGCTCGTTTGGAGATCACCAGGCGGCGGTCGATATGCTTGAAAAGATTTGTATTTTAAGGTCGGAAAGCATAAGGGGCCAGCTCGAAGGTCTGATACCCTCGACGCTGAGATCGGTGCAGGAGCAGCCTGACGCCGGCGTCGATGTTTCAGGCGTGGATATCGCCGTTTTGGGGGATTTCAATGACCTGGAATCGGCGAAATCCCAGCAGGACGCGGTGCTTGAAAAAACAGCGTCAGATTGATTTAAAGTTTACCGCAATGCAGCTTTACGCCGCATTGCGGTTTTTTAATCCCTTGTATCGGTTGACATTGTCACTGCGCATTGCTAAAATT
>DVOP01000088.1 GCA_018713465.1 Candidatus Alectryocaccobium stercorigallinarum
CGAAACAGATCCGTACTACGCGGCATTTAATGTGCTTTATTATACCGGCATGCGGATCGGTGAACTGCTTGCGCTCACTGTTGGAGATATAGACCTCGAAAAGAAAACCGTCTCAATTACAAAGACGCTTCACCGTACCAAGAAAAAAGATATAATAACGCCACCAAAAACAGACCGGGCAAACCGTACTGTTACACTGCCGTTATTCTTGTGCGATATTTTAAAGACGCATATTTCAAGAATCTATGCTCCGGAAAAAGATACTCTGGTATTCTTACATTCAAAAAGCTCTTATTTGTATAAAATTAAGCATCACGCAGTAACCGCCGGAATTAAGCCGATACGCATACATGACTTGCGTCATTCTCACGCTTCCCTACTTATTGAACTTGGCTTTTCCGCGCTTCTGGTATCGGAGCGTCTCGGACACGAAAACGTTTCAACCACACTGAATATATACGCGCATCTGTTTCCGTCAAAGCAAACAGAAGTCGCCGACAGACTGGACAAATTAAAATAATGGTATCAAAACGGTATCACAGACAAAACAAAAGCCCTTGCAAGCCTTATCTTACAAGGGTTTTTGCTATGTGTGCATGAATTCATACAATAACTTCTTTTTTGCTACAATCTCATGTTTGCTCAATTCACCATATATACATCGGCATACTTCGAACCGAACTGCAGCGCTGCCGAATGGCTTGAGAAGTATATATCCACGTGTCCGTATGAAGTTCCCCTGTCCTGAACGGTATATATATGTCCGTTTATGGACAGCTGCGTTCCGAACGGTACTCCGCCCATCGCGACTGTGACTCCCTCGCTGCATACGGCTCCGCTCGCCGATATCGGCGGATTTGACGCCCACTGTCCGCAGCACTTTGAGCACCCGCAGTAAGCCGTTAATCTGAAGTTGCCAAGATATGTTAAATTCCCCGATGATGAACCTGACGAGCCCGATCCGCTTCCTGTAGATACGGAGCTATCCGTCGCCGTACTGTTCTGTGTATTTGACGGCTGAGAACTCTGCTGCGCCGCAGCCTGTGCCGCCGCTTCAGCCGCCGCAGCTGCTTCGGCCGCTGCCTTTGCCGCTGCTTCTTCTTCATATTTCTGGGCAAGAAGCTGGTTGAGCAATTCCTCCTGCTGCTCTATCTGAGCAACCAGCGCGGCTTTTTCATTTTCCGAATCCTGTATCGACATCTCTATGTCCCGCAGCTCGTTATACGCCGCCTCGTAAACCGCCTGGATCTGCTCCTGCTGTTTAAGCTGAGCGTCGCGCAATCCTATCAGTTCCGCTTTTTCCTGCTCTAATTTTGCTTCTTTTTCCTCTATCACCGTAATTGTATCGGTGTATGTCTGTAGCATATCACGGTCATATTTCGTCAGCTGTGCGAATGCGTCCGCGCGGTTTATGAAATCCATAAAGCCGTCTGTGGAAAATAATGCTTCCAATAATCCGGCGCTCGCGGATTCTTCATAGAGGAACTGTATCCTGAGCTTCATCGCCTCGTACTGTTCCTGCTCGTCGGCTTTTGCTTCCGTAAACTCTGCTTCTACCTGAGAAAGCTCCGCTTCTTTCGCGTCGATCTGCGCGGTCAACACGGTAAGCTCTTCTGTCAGCTCTGCAAGCTGGTTATTGAGCTCTTCAAGATATCTTTCCGAATCGCCCCGTTTTGCCTCGAGCTGCGCGATACGCTCCTCGGTGCTTTTAAGAGTGCTTTCCGTCGCCGCATTTTCCTGCTGTGTGTTTTCGATCTGCTCTTGAGTTGAATATGCGTACGCCGGTACGCTGACCAAAAGCGCGGCGATCAAAAACATTGCCGTAAAAGTACGCTGTTTTCTTTTTTTATTCATATAAACCTCAAGTTACCCCTCGCCCTGCAATGTTTACCCTTACATTTCCCCATGTACAGGACTCGCATACAGACTTCCTCATAAAGACAGTCTGTTCCCCATGCTTGAACTGATTATAGCACGGGAAAGGCTCCTTGAAAAGTATTTTTTAAAATTTGCGTAATATCTCCGTAATATTCGTAATGTTTTTGACCGTATTTTATTCAAATTTACACAACATATTGGTATGCTGCGGCGTTTCCAACACAATAACTTGTTATTTCAAAAAAATATATCTGCTTTTGAGCAGTCCTTTCGTTTTCTTTCCGAACCCGAGCGCGTATTTTCCGGCCTTTACAAGGATAATGCCGTCCGGCAGTTTTTGTTCTTCCTCCGAAAGCGTAAGGCTTTCTCCCCTGAAATATCCGCCAAGCCGAGCGTCGTCAGGCTCAAGCGAAATACTGTTTTTATATCCTGCGCCATATACCGACAGCGCGAACGCCTGCGACGGCTCGAAGCGGTTTTTCTTTAGCTCTCCGACATACAGACCGGAACGCAGGAACTTCAATCTCGGCAGCTCCTTTTCTTTCACCGGCATTAAATATACTTTTCCGTTTTTGTTTTCAAACATATCTTTTTTATCTGAAAACCCGATATAAGAATCTATCCTTTGCAGGAAATCTTCAAATATCCTTTTTTCTTCGGCGTTGAACGTATTATTCAGTATGTTTTTCTGCTTCTTCCGCAAAGCTTTTTTATCCGCACGTTTTACTCCCGCGCTTTCATACTCCGCGTTTTCTTCAGAAAGGACGCCTTTTTTTCTGAAAAGCGCCATAAAATGACCCTCTCCGTCCATCTTATGCGGCCATATGCGCACGGTCTTCCTAAACCTTTCATCTGAGTTTCCGGCTTCCAAAGCTCCGGCCGAAAAGCTTTCATAGCCCTCTATTTCCACAAGCTCCATTTCCGGATACTCCTCCAGAACAAAGCTTACGCTTCCTTCATCCTCCTCCGGCGAAAACGTACACGTGGAATACATCAGAAAGCCACCGTCCTTTAACATAGCGACGGCGCTTTTTAAAATACTTCTCTGCTGCTTTGCGAAATACCCTACTCTCTCCGGCGACCATGTATTTATGACCTCGGGCTCTTTTCTGAACATCCCCTCTCCCGAACACGGGGCGTCGACCATTATCTTGTCAAAATAGGCAGGGAATTTCTTTTCAAGCTCCTGCGGCAGCTCGTTCGTCACTATGATATTTCCCGCGCCCGCAAGCTCAAGATTGTGAAGCAGCGCCCTGCACCTCGAAGCGCTCGCGTCGTTCGCCACAAGCAGTCCCGTATTTTGAAGCTTTGCCGCTATAGCCGTGGCCTTGCCTCCCGGAGCTGCGCACAGGTCGAGCACTTTATCATGCGGCGACACAGGCAGTCTGTCGGCCGGAGTCATCGCGCTCGGCTCCTGGATATAATACAGCCCCGCCCTGTAAAACGCATGTCCGGCGGGATCGTCGTCTTCCGAGACAAAAAAACCGTTTTTAACCCACGGAACAGGCTCCATATCAAATGGAGCCTGTCCTTTCAAATCATATGAATCTGTTTTTAAAGTGTTGATTCGAATACCTCTTTTGGGCTGTCTGTCATAGCTTGCAAGAAAATCTTCAAATTCGTCTCCAAGCTGTTCCTTAAGCCTTTCAAGAAACTTCACCGGAAGTTCAGATCTCATATTTCCTCGCTTTCAGAAACGGCTTTTTCTTTTTCGTACTCGTCAAGGATCATGGTCTGAAGCTTCGCCCTTATTTCCGATCTAATCGGATGAGCTATATCACGGTACTCGCCGTCTGCGGACTTTCTACTGGGCATTGCTATAAACAGCCCTTTTTCTCCTTCGATGACCTTTATATCGTGAATAACAAATTCATCATCTAAGGTTATGGATACGACCGCCCGCATTTTTGTATCATTATTCATAATGCGCATTCTGATATCAGTAATATTCATAATCTCAGCCCCCTACAATTCATATCGATTATTCTGCTCGACAACTATCCTTACTCCGTTTTCCCCAAAGAAGAACGAATTCGGAAGGATAGTTCCGCGGCTTTCAACAATGCAGTTCTCAATATGAGAATTCTCGCTTACATAGACGTCGTTCAGTATGATCGTATCCCTGATTATACAGTTGTTTCCGATAAAGACGTTTTTAAATATAAGAGAATTGCGGACTTCTCCGTTTATTATAGCTCCTCCCGCAATAAGAGAATTTGAGACCTGACTGCCGTAGTTGTATTTTGCCGGAGGCACGTCGTCTACCTTTGAATAAATATGCGGATAATCACAGAAGAAGAATTTTCTTACGTCATAATTCAG
>DVOP01000089.1 GCA_018713465.1 Candidatus Alectryocaccobium stercorigallinarum
AAGAATATATTCGTGATCACTATGATCAGGAAACACTTAAATGCGTTTATATAAGCGGTGATGGAGGAAAATGGATAAGACCCGGGACGAATCATGTATATAAAAGCAAATTTGTTGCTGACCGTTTCCATCTGATGAAATATATATATCGGGTATCGAGATACACTCTGCATGACAGAGACGAAACGGTTGGTCAGTTCTACAAATACATATACAAGAACAGGTTGGGGGAAGCGCTGGAACTTTTAGCACAGATTCGCGATAACTATGAAGAAAGTGAAGGCGCAGTAGATGAATGCCGTACATTTATGGAAAAGAACTGGACGGCTATACACAGGGCATTTTGTGATAAAAATGTAATTGGATGCAGTGCAGAGGGACATGTAAGCTGTATATATTCTGAAAGGCTGAGCTCTCGTCCAATGGGATAGAGCGCAACAGGAGGAGACCGTATGTGTAAGCTTAGATGTTTTGTTCGGAATTACGGCAGAGACAAGATCATAGATTTAGTGCAGTATCGAAGAGATCAGCAAGTCCAAAAGCTTGCAGCAACAGGTACGGATGGTCTGATCGATCAGGCTACAAAGAAGAAATACAAAGCCGGGCAGAGACAGAACCGCGCTTACATTGAACGCATACAGGCTACGCTTGGGGTAAGCAGCACTGTCCGCAAGGCACTTGCCATCCGGGAACAGATCGGAAATATTTAATGTTGTAAATAATAAGTATCAGTTGTAGAATAAGGCAAACAAATCATAAGATCATTTCACTTAGGGATACTCTAATTTTCTCCAACTGACAATTCCTTTACTTCATCCTTATGTCATCATTCATTGACATAAGGCGCTTTTTCTAATATAGTATAGAAAAGCAAATGCAATGCATTTCACAGATCTGATCATTCAAGAAATTACTTTTCAAGGAACTACTTCCGGGCAATTCCCCTGAAAATGATAGAAAGAATAAAAAATAATAAGTGTTTCAATCAATATAGAAAATTATAGTCAGGAGAAACGTATGACAAGAGAAATGTACGAAACATTACCGTTAAGCGAGCTTAAACAGCTTGCTAAAGCGCGCAAGCTGAAAGGAGTATCGACTTTAAGGAAAAACGAGCTGATAGACGCTATGCTTGCGGAGGACGAGAGGCTTGGCGAAAGCGAAGAAGCCGAAAAGCCGGAAAAGGAACAAAGAGAAGAAAGACAGGAATATGGCAGGCAGAGACCTGATTCCATGAAAACGGATTTTCAGGAGCTCGACAGCGGGCAGGAGGCCAAGGGTATATTAGAGGTTATGGCGGACGGCTACGGCTTTATCCGTTCTGAAAACTTCCTGCCGGGAGAAAACGACGTCTATGTGTCGCCGTCGCAGATAAGGAGATTCAATCTTAAAACCGGAGATATGCTCTACGGGAATACGCGCATAAAATCTCAGAATGAGAAGTTTTCTGCCCTGCTGTACGTTAAAAGCGTGAACGGTATAAATCCGGATATCAGCGCGCGAAGGCCTAACTTTGAAAATATGACGCCTATTTTCCCGAACGAGAGGATACATCTGGAGCGTCCGGGCGGAAGCCTCGCAATGCGTATAGTCGACCTTATAAGCCCGATCGGAAAAGGGCAGAGGGGAATGATAGTGTCTCCTCCAAAGGCAGGAAAAACAACGCTGCTTAAAGACGCCGCCAAATCGGTTTTGAAAAACAATCCGGAAATGCATCTTATCATCCTTTTGATAGATGAAAGACCGGAGGAAGTCACAGACATGAAAGAGACTGTACAGGGACCGAATGTTGAGGTAATATATTCTACGTTCGATGAAATGCCCGAGCATCACAAGAGAGTCTCTGAAATGGTGATAGAAAGGGCGAAAAGACTTGTCGAAAACAAAAGAGATGTAGTAATATTTATTGACAGTATAACGCGTCTGACAAGGGCGTATAACCAGGTCATCCCGCCGAGCGGCAGGACGCTTTCGGGAGGACTCGACCCTGCGGCGCTTCATATGCCGAAGCGGTTCTTCGGAGCCGCGAGGAATATGCGCGAGGGAGGCAGCCTTACGATACTCGCGACTGCACTTGTAGATACGGGCAGCAAGATGGACGACGTGGTATACGAGGAGTTTAAGGGAACCGGTAATATGGAGCTTGTGCTTGACAGGAGACTTCAGGAAAAGAGAGTATTTCCGGCGATAGATATTGCAAAATCTGGAACACGCAGAGAGGACCTGCTTCTTACGAAAGATGAATACGAAGCGGTGAACCGTATGCGCAGGCAGCTCAACGGCCAGAAGGCCGAGGAAGCTGCGGAGAACATACTTAATATGTTTTCCCGAAGCCGCAGCAACGCGGAGCTCATCAAGATAATACAGAAGCAGAGATGGTAAAACGTATGGATCATATAATTTCTAAGCTGCTTGTCTACGGAGATATGCCGCAGGAGAGCATACTGATGCAGATGGGAGATATATGCAAAAACGCAAGGGAGCACAGCCAGTCAAAGGACGAGCTTGTAACAAGATGCTTTCATCAGGTAAAGCGCATACTTGAGATTTCGACTGACTACGGATTCGACAGGGACCTGTGGCAGTGCTATCTTACGTACCTGCTTATGACGGATGAAAATCCGTTCACGCTCACGTCTGAAAAGATGGGGGCTAAGGACGGCAGCGTAAACGCGTTTGTAAAAAATGACTATAAAGCGTTCATGGAGCTTTTCCACTATTCCTTTGACTGGCTCGAGAAAGAGCTCGGTATAGACTGCTTTGGAATAATAACGAATTACAAGGCGATCGGTAAGCCCGAGCTGATGTATAATAAAAACGTGAGCGAAAAAGTCCAGTCGCTGAGCGTCGAGCTTGACGCGGCTAAGGATGAAAATGAGTTTTTCGATATCATAACGAAATTTTATAAGGATTTCGGGGTCGGCATGTTCGGTCTGAACAAGGCGTTCAGGATATCTACGACGAACGACAACGAGCTTGTCTTTCATGCCATCAACAACATGGATAAGGTAATGCTCGACGATCTCGTCGGATATGAGATACAGAAGAAAAAGCTTGTGGATAACACCAAGGCGTTCGTCGAGGGACGAAAGGCTAACAACTGCCTGCTTTTCGGCGATTCGGGTACGGGAAAATCCACCAGCATAAAGGCTATCGTAAACGAATTTTATCCGCAGGGGCTTCGTATGATAGAAATATACAAGCACCAGTTCAAGGACCTTTCATCAGTGATAGCGCATATCAAGAACCGCAATTATAAATTCATCATCTATATGGACGATCTTTCATTCGAAGAATTTGAGATAGAATATAAATTCCTCAAGGCGGTTATCGAGGGCGGCGTCGAAACCAAGCCCGACAACGTGCTCATATACGCGACGTCAAACAGGCGGCACCTCATAAAGGAAACGTGGAAAGACCGCGACGATATGGAGACGGGAGCGGGAATACACAGGTCGGATACGATAGAGGAAAAGCTTTCGCTTGTAAACAGGTTCGGCGTTACGATAAATTATTCAAAGCCGAGCCAGAAAGAATATTTCCATATAGTCGTCGAGCTGGCAAAGCGCGCGGGAATAAATATGGACGAAAAAGAGCTCGCTGCCGAGGCCAACAAGTGGGAGCTCAGCCACGGCGGCATATCAGGCCGCACGGCGCAGCAGTTTATCACATATCTGCAGGGCATTGAGACGGAATGAGCTTTTGTTAACGGAGATAAATTATGAATAAAAAATGGCAGCGTATAGTTATAGCCATAATCGCTATAATGATAGTTGCGGTCATGGTGCTTTCGCTTGTTGCGGCCGCGGGGATTTGAAGCGGTTAATGACCGCGGAGGATGAAAAGCGGAGCAGCCGGCGATATTGAAAATAAACAGCAAAATCGACATTACGGAGGATAAGAAAATGAGAAGTGATACAGTAAAAAAAGGTCCGGACAGGGCGCCGCAGCGTTCGCTTTGGTATGCGGCGGGCTTTACGCCTGAAGAGCTGAAAAAGCCGCTTATCGGGGTAGTATGCGCGTACAGCGAGGTTATTCCGGGACATACGCATCTGGATAAGCTGGCTCAGGCCGTAAAGGGAGGCGTCTACGCAGCGGGCGGAACTCCGGTAATGGTTCCGTCTATAGGAGTGTGCGACGGCATCGTTATGGGGCACAAGGGAATGAGATATTCTCTTGCCTCAAGGGAGCTTATCGCCGATTCCTTAGAGACGCTTGCGGCAAGCCACTGCTTTGACGGAATAGTGCTTATCCCGAACTGCGACAAGATAGTTCCGGGAATGATAATGGGCGCGCTGAGAGTAAACGTGCCTGCGATCGTCATTTCAGGCGGACCGATGCTCGCAGGACGTGTCGACGGAAAGAAAACAAGCCTTTCATCCATGTTTCAGGCTGTTGGCGCGTACAAGGCGGGGATAATAGACGAGGCGAAGCTTCAGGCTACTGAGGAAGCGTGCTGCCCGACATGCGGCTCATGCTCAGGAATGTATACGGCGAACTCTATGAACTGCCTCTGCGAGGCGCTCGGTATAGGGCTTCCGGGCAACGGAACGATACCTGCGGTATATTCGGCAAGGATGATGCTTGCTAAAAGGGCGGGCGCTCAGATAATGGAGCTTGTTGAAAAGGATATCAAACCGAGGGATATCATAAATGCCGACTCGCTTAAAAATGCTATCACCTTGGATATGGCTTTGGGGTGTTCTACAAATTCAGCGCTTCACCTTCCGGCTATAGCGCATGAGGCTGGAGTCAAGCTTGATCTTCACTACTTCAATGAAATAAGTGAGAAGACGCCTAACCTTTGCCATCTCGCTCCGGCAGGTCCGCACTATATGGAAGAGCTTAACGAGGCAGGCGGCGTATCGGCTGTACTCAAAGAGCTTGCGGATATCGGGCTGATAAATACAGGTCTTCCGACAGTTACTGGAAAGACTATAGGTGAGAACATAAAAGACGCCGTGAACTTAAATACGGAAATAATCCGTCCTACCGATGATCCGTACAGCAAAACAGGCGGACTTGCGTTCCTTTTCGGAAATATCGCGAAGAAGGGCTGCGTAGTAAAAAGGAGTGCAGTCGTTCCGGAAATGCAGAAGCACAGCTGCCGCGCAAGAGTATTCAACAGCGAGGAAGAGGCTGTTGAGGCTATATACGGCGGTAAGATAGTTCCGGGCGATATAGTCGTTATTCTTTACGAGGGACCTAAGGGAGGCCCCGGAATGAGGGAAATGCTCGTTCCTACGTCTGCTCTTGTTGGAATGGGGCTTGACAGAGAGGTTGCTCTTATTACCGACGGAAGATTCTCGGGAGCGTCTTCAGGAGCGGCTATCGGCCATGTTTCACCGGAAGCTGCCATGGGCGGGGAGATCGGACTTCTGCGCGACGGCGATATAATAGATATCGATATGTCTGAATATACGATAAACGCGCGTATCACAGACGATGAATTCTCTAAGAGACGGGAGGAATATGTCGCTCCGGAACCAAATGTAAGATCCGGCTGGCTTGAAAGATACAGCCGCATGGTCGCAGGCGCGGACGAGGGTGCTGTATTGAAGTAATAAAAAGCTGCGTTTAGATGCTTTAAAAATTAGAAATAGCACAGAACGCAGAAAGCAGTAGATGACTACGGTAAAAATATTTTTTGCCGGAATATTTTAAAATTTGTATAAGCTGAAACAAAATTTTTACGGAGTTGGGCTATCCCGGCTCCGTTTTTATATTATATAAAATGAGATGACTTTGCATGCCTGATATATCAATTTTATATATATTTGTGCATATATATTGCAAAAACAAAGGAAAAGTGCTATGGTTTTATTTGAATTCGACAAAAATGTGTGCTATTATATAAAAAATAAATGAATTTTATAAAATAATTATAAACTCTTAAATTTCCGGAATAAATATGATTCCGGAAATTAATATTTTAAGAAAGTAGGGGTGAGTAAAAAA
>DVOP01000009.1 GCA_018713465.1 Candidatus Alectryocaccobium stercorigallinarum
TAGATGATGAAAATAAAAATATAATTTTCGGTGAGTGCAAATATTGGAAAGGACCTGTTGGCCTCAATGTGCTTGAGGCGCTTAAGAAAAAAGCGGAAAATGTCGACTGGAATAAAGAAGAGAGGATGGAATATTTTGTATTGTTCAGTATAAACGGGTTTACGCCTGAGCTTGCGGAAACAGCAAAGACCGAAAAAAATATACTGCTCTTTTCATGATATTTACAGGCTATAATGAGCTATTTTACTTATTGCATATTGATTCGACAAGTGCTACAATACAAACAAATGTTCGACAAACAGAGGATAGCGTATGTCATTACAGTTTATAGCCGGGCCAAGCGGCTGCGGGAAATCCCATTACATATTCGAAAAGATAATAGAAAGTTCTATGAGCTCTCCGGACGAGCGTTTTTATGTTATAGTGCCGGAGCAGTTTTCTATGGAAACGCAGCGGGAGCTTGCGAAGCTTCACCCTGCGCATACGCTTATCAATATAGACATACTCAGCTTCAACAGGCTCGCATACAGGGTGTTCGAGGAGACCGGTGCGGGAAATACGCCGATACTTGAGGATACCGGAAAGATACTCGTGCTGCAGAAAATAATAAGCGAAAACAAGGACAGCCTTAAAGTCCTTAAGGGAATGCTCGGCAAGAGCGGGGCGGCTGCGAGGCTCAATTCCATGCTTACGGAAATGGCGCAGTACAGGGTAGAGCCGGACGATATAGATATCGAAAATAAGAACGTTTCGGGACTTCTTAAAGCCAAGATAGAAGACCTCAGGCTTGTGCGCAATAAATTTTCCGAATACCTTCAAAATAAATATCTTACTATGGAGGAAGTGCCGGAGGCGCTTTGCCGCGTTATTGAAAAATATAAATCGCTTCAGGGGGCGACGGTCGTTTTTGACGGCTTTACCGGGTTCGTGCCTACGCAGCTTCTCGTAATAGAAAAAATGCTCGGCATGTGCAAAAAGGTCGTCGTTACCGTGACTGTGGATAAAAAGGCGAAGCTGTCCGCGAAGAGCAGCTTGTCAAATCTTTTCCATATGAGCCATCAAATGACGGAAAAGCTGCTTAAATCGGCTGAGAGGGCCGGTGTGGAAATACTTCCCGAAATATGGCTTGAACAGGGCGAAAACGGCAGGTTCGGGACTAACAGGCCTTTGCTTTTTCTGGAAAACCAGCTGTTCAGATATGAATTCAAAAAGTTTGCAAAAGAGCAGGAGGCTATCTTTATTGGCGAGGCGGCGGACGCAAAGCAGGAGGCTCAGGCGGCTGCGGAGATAATATCAAATCTGGTAAGGACGCAAAATTACCGTTACAGGGATTTCGCGTTTGTGACCGGAGATATCGAGCAGTACGGAGCCGTTGCCAGATCGATATTTGAAAAGAACGGTATACCGTGTTTTATAGACCAAAAGCAGCCGGTCGCGGGAAATCCCGCCGTGGAATTCGTGCGCGCCGCAGTTGAGATGGCGGCCGAGGATTTCTCGTATAAGAGTGTATTCAGGTGGCTTAAGACGGGAATGACTCCGCTTTCGGCCAGCGAGATAAATTCAATGGAGAATTATGTCCTCGCGGCGGGGATACGCGGATATTCAAAATATGCGGCGCAGTGGGACAAAGAGTTTAAGACGATAGGAACGGAAGAGCTTAAAGCCGTAAATTCGGCAAGAGAAAAGTTTGTCGGCTGCGTAAGCGCCTTTAAAGAAGATTTCAAAAGGCGCGGCGGAAATGTCTATACGCGCACAAAAGCATTGTACAGGCTTATCGCCGAAAGCAGGATACAGGAAAAGTGCAAGGAATTTGAAGAAAGCTTCAAAGCCGGAGGAGACCTGATAAGAGCCGGGGAGTTTTCGCAGATATACAAGGCGATAATGGAATTGCTCGAAAAGATTGTCGAGATAATGGGAGATGAAAAGGTGTCCTCTGAGCTTTACAGGCAGCTTTTAGAGGCGGCCTTTACGGATATCAGGCTTGGGCTTATACCCGCGAAGCAGGATCAGGTTCTGATAGGCGATATAGAAAGAAGCAGGCTTAGCAATATAAAAGTCATGTTCTTTGCAGGACTTAACGACGGGATAATCCCAAAGGCAGGTGGCGAAGCCGGGATATTATCCCAAAACGAGCGCGACGCCCTTGCTAAAATGGACATATCGCTTGCGCCTGACGTCAGGGAAAATATGTACAGGCAGAGGCTGTATCTTTATATGAGCCTTACAAAACCGTCCGAGAGGCTTTATCTTTCCTACAGCAGGACCGGTTCAGGCGGCGAGGCGGCCTCCGTTTCGTATCTTATAAATACTGTAAAAGAAATGTTTCCGCTGCTTAAAGTTTCGGATATAGAAAACAGAAGCGTATCAGTTCGTGCGGAGACGCTCAGCGGCAGGGAGGAGATACTGGAGAACGGCTATGAGAATATGTCAAGGCGCAGCCCTGAAAACGAATTTTTAGAGATAGTATCGGAATATGTAAATTCAGCTGATAAAAAGCACAGGGTCGATATGCTCAACATGGCGGCGAGGGAAAGCTGCCCGAAGACCGTAATAAGTGAAAAAACGGCAAAAAGCATATATGGTGAAAACATATTGTATTCCCCGTCAAGACTTGAGGAGTTTGGAAAGTGCCAGTTCAGGCATTTCCTCGACTACGCTTTACGGCTTAGGGAAAGAGATATATTTGATTTTTCACCGGCGGATATAGGAAGCGTGCTGCATGAGGCGATAAGCCTGTTTTGCCGCAGAATGCAGGAAATGTCGTGGCGGGATATTTCAGATGAAGAGAGAAACGCGGCTGCAGATGAAGCGTTTAAGGAGGCGTACGGCAAAAATATATTCGCGGCGGGAAGCAGCTATGCGTTCGATTTATTGAATCTCGGAAGTATCAACAGGCGTACGGCGTGGGCCGTTTATGAGCAGATAAAACGCGGAAGCTTTGTGCCGTTCGGATTTGAGGAAAAGTTCGTTGTCGGCGGAGTCAAAGGCATAATCGACAGAGTAGATAAATGCACCTTGGGCGATGTGGATTATATGCGCATAATCGATTATAAATCGGGGATAGAAAAATTCAGCCTTAATGAATTTTATCACGGTGTTCAGATACAGCTTCCTCTTTATATGACGGCCGCATGCGAAATGGGCAGGAATAAGAGCAGGAACAAATACGTTGAGACCGCGGGACTGTATTATTACAGTATGTCGGATTCTCTCGTCAAGGTGGATTCTATGGACGACGAGGTCGATCCGGAAGATGTGCTGAAAGCTCTAAGGCTTGGCGGAGTATCCGTAAACGATCCGGAAGTGCTCAGGCTTATGGATAATTCATTAGCGCCCGGAGTGGAATCGAAAATAATCCCTGTCGGTATAAACAAGAAACTCTCTAAGGACGGAAGCTTAGTAATAAGCGCAAAAAACAGCACCTTGTTGGCGGAGGATTTTTATAATCTGGAAAGATACACCAAATACCAGATAAAAAAGTCGAGAGAGCTGATAGCAAAAGGCAGCGCGCTGATAGATCCGAAGATAGTATCTAAAAGTGACAGCTGCGAGTATTGCAGCTTCAGGGGCGTCTGCCGCTTTGACGAGAAATTATCGGGGTATGACAAGAAAACATATCCAAAAGAAGACGATGAAGTTATTTTGGAACATATTTTACAGGAACTTAAAGATGAGGACTAAGAGCTATGCAGATCAAACTGTCAGAAAAACAAGAGGCGGTCGTAAGCCACAGAAATAAAAATATGCTCGTAAGCGCGGCCGCCGGCTCAGGAAAAACGGCCGTTCTTGTAAAACGCATTATCTCGCTTATCACGGACGAAAAAGCTCCTACGGATCTGGACAGAATGCTTATCGTTACTTTTACAAAAGCCGCCGCCGGAGAGATGAAAGAGCGAATAAGAAAAGAACTCGATGAGATAATAGCTTTAGGAGACGCGGACGAGCATATAAGGAGCCAGTCCGTGCTCATACATAACGCGCGCATAAGCACGATACACAGCTTTTGCTCGCAGATAATAAAAAGCTATTTCTATCAGATAGACGTGGATCCGTCTTTCAGGACGGTCGAAGACGCCGAACGTTCGCTGATGATGAACGACTGCGCCAAAGAAGTGCTTAAAGCGGCGTTTGATTCGGAAGACAAAGACATACTTGATTTCGCGGCGGCGTACAGCACCGGGAAAAGCAGCGGCAGGATAATCGAATATATAATAAAAGTGTATGATAAGCTGTCCGCGCAGGCGTGGCCGGACGTATGGATAGACAACGCTTTGAAATGGTGGGATACCGATTCGGCCGATGAGCTTTTGAAGACCCCTGAAATGCGCGGTATCTTTGAAAAGACAATAGACGAGCTGAAGTTTTACAAAGCTCGGGCGAAAAAAAATCTGGAAATGGCGCTCTCGCCGGGCGGCCCGTCCAAGTATGTGAAGATAATGGAATCAGATTTAGCGATATTAGATCCTCTTACAAAAGCCGAAAATTACCCTGAGTTAAAAGAGCTTTTTGGAAACGCTTTATTTGAAAATCTTCCGAGGGGAAAAGCTGTTGAAGGCGAGGATAAGCAGCTTCGCGGCTGGCTTGGCGCAAGCCATAATGAAATAAAAAATGCGGTAAAAAAAATAAAAGAAGATTATTTCAGCGCCGATATAGACGGGATATTGTCGGAAAACAGGATATGCCGCAGGCATATAAGGGCGTTTTTCAGGCTGCTGAAAGAGTTTTCGGCGCTCTACGCCGAAAAAAAACGCGCGAAAAATCTTATGGATTTTAACGACCTTGAGCATTTTGCGCTCAAAATACTGTTAAAGAGAAACGACGACGGAAGCATTGAGAGGACAGAGGCCGCAAAGGAAATAGCCGCAGGGATAGACTATGTTATGACGGACGAATATCAGGACAGCAACGATATTCAGGAGTTTATACTTTCGGCTGTTTCCGGAAACGAGGACGGGATAAACAACCGTTTTATGGTCGGGGATATAAAGCAGGCTATTTACGGCTTCAGGAACGCCAGCCCTGAGATATTCATGGAAAAGTATTCCGAATATAAGCAAGGCGATGGCGGCAGCGAGGCCATAGACCTGCACGATAATTACAGGAGCAGTAAAGAGGTCATAGATACCCTTAATTTCTTATTTGAAAGGGTGATGAGCAAAAGCCTCGGCGGCGTTGAGTATGACGACGATCAGGCGCTGCACAAAGGAGAACGCCCGGAAGAAAAAAGGAAGGTTTCCGACAGGACTACGGAGATATTGCTTCTTGATGAAAAGGAAGAAGATTTAGAAGAATCGGACTTAAGTAGCGGGAAAGACGAAGCGGAGGCGGTGCTCATTGCGTCCGAGATAAGAAAGCTTATGACGGTCACGGACAGCTCTGCACCTGAAAACTCTCTTAAATACAGCGATATAGCCGTTTTGGTAAGGACGGGAGCCCAGGCTGAAAAGTTCAGCAGGATATTGCAGAAAGAAGGGGTGCCGGCGTACGCGCAGTCCAAGAGCGGATATTTCGACACGACAGAAGTATCTCTTATGCTCAATTATATAAGGGTGCTCGACAATCCGCTTCAGGATATACCGCTTGCGTCCGTGCTGTTTTCGCCGATAACAGGCTGCACCGCGGAGGAGCTTGCGAAAATAAAGATAAATAAAAAGGACGGCAGATTTTATGAGGCGGCTTTGGAATATGCCGCTTTAGGAGAAGATAAAAAGCTTGCGGGAAAGCTTAAGGCTTTTTTTGAACTATATAACGAGCTGCTTGAAATGTCGCGGTATATGTCGGTTTCCGAGCTTATAAATGAAATATATACGCGTACGGGTTACAGGAGCTATGCCGCCGCTATGCCGGGAGGCAGCCAGAGGGCGGCGAATCTGGATATGCTCCTGCAGAGGGCTTCGGCCTACGAAAAAACGAGCTACAGCGGTCTTTTTAATTTCATAAGATATATCGAAGAACTTAAAAAAGACAAAGAAGATATGGGCGAAGCCAATCTTTTTTCCGAGAAGAGCGACGCCGTAAGCGTTATGACGATACACAAGAGCAAGGGACTGGAATATCCTGTCGTTTTTTTAAGCGGCTGCGCAAGACAGACGAAGAGCAAGGGTTCTTCCGAAGCCATGCTTATACACAAAGAAATGGGTATCGGCATAGACGCGGTCGATTTTGAAGCCGGGAAAAAGAAAACGACGGTATATAAAAATCTGATAAAGGACGCTTTGACTGAAGAATCAAAAAGCGAAGAGCTGAGAGTACTTTATGTCGCGCTTACAAGGGCAAAGGAAAAGCTGTATATAACCGCGGTCACGGATCTTGAGAAAACGGTCAAAAAGGTACTTGAGCAAAAGGAAAGCGGACTGGCTAAGCTTAATTACCGCACGGTATATAACTCGAATTCATTTATCGAGATAATACTGAACGCCTTTTCGGACCACAAGATGTTCGAACCGGTCGCGCACTGGGCAGGAAGATATGATGAAAAGTTCAGCTTTGACGGCGATTATATAAGATGCCGCGTTATTTCGGCGGCTGAGCTTGAAAGACAGAAAGACATATACGGAAATATGCTTGCTGAAAATCTGGATATGCTTCCGGAAGCGGGCAACACGAAGATCTTTGATGAGGAAATGCACAAGCTGCTCAAGGAAATCGACGCGTACAGATATCCGTACGAGATGAACGAAAGCATACCGGCGAAGGCGAGCGTCTCTGATATTAAAAGAATGCATATGTTTTCTTCGGACGAGCAGACGGGATTCGAGGCGGAAAAAGAAGAGGAGATAATTCCGTATATCCCTGCGTTTATAGCTGAAAAGCAGGAGGAGAGCACAGGCGCGGCAAGGGGAACGGCGTATCATAAATTCTGGAAATTCTTCGACTATGGAAAGCTGGCGGGGTGCGCCGACGGCGGTTTATATGAAGCGATAAAGAAAATGGCCGAAGAGCTTCAGGAAAATAATCTTTTAAGCCGCGACGAGTTCAACAGTATTTATATATCCGACTTTGTGCAGTTTGCCGGTTCGCCCCTTGGAAAACGTATGGCAGAGGCGTTTAAGGCCGGAAAGCTTGTAAGGGAACAGCCGTTTACGGCGCTTATGCCGCCGGAAAGCGTGGATCCGTCATGGAAAGACGGGGAGGATATAATAATACAGGGCGTTATCGACGCGTATTTTGAGGAGGACGGCGGATACGTGCTTGTAGACTATAAAACAGACTATGTTTCTGACGGCACGGGAGACGAGCTCATAAAAAAATATAGGGCTCAGCTTGAAATTTACGCCGATGTGCTCGAAAAAGATAAGAAACATGTCAAAGAAAAGATTATATATTCGACTCATTTGAAGAAATGTGTTACACTATAAAAATATTGAGTAACATATATTTTTTCGGGAGCCGCTTGCGCTCTCTGCAAAAACATATGTTGCTGACAAAAATTGTAATGGGGAGTTAATTAGTTATATGTTTTCACAGGAGATGTACGGATACGGGGCGCAGAGCTCCGTTATCCGCGAGATATTTTCATACGGACTTGCGAGAAAGGCCGAGATAGGAGACGAGAATGTTTTTGATTTCAGTCTTGGCAATCCGTCGGTAGAGCCGCCGGCAAAGGTTACGGAAACTTTTAAGAAATTACTGGACGAAAGATCGCCTCTTGAGCTTCACGGCTATACTCCGGGACCGGGAGATCCGGGTGTGCGTAAGGTAATAGCGCAGGACCTGAACAGCCGCTACGGAACGTCGTTCACGATGGACAATTTCTATATGACATGCGGAGCGGCCGCGGCGCTTAAGATAATCCTTACAGCTTTATTCGAGGAGGGCGACGAGGCGCTTACGCTCGCGCCGTTTTTCCCTGAGTATACGGTATTCACCGAAAGCGCGGGATATAAATTCAATCCGGTAATGACTGATCCGGACACGTTCCAGCCTGATATGGAAAAGCTTGAAAAGAGTATAACGGAAAAGACGAAGCTTATTATACTCAATTCTCCGAACAATCCGTCCGGCGTTGTTTATACGGAAGAAAATGTAAAAAAAATGGCGGAGCTTTTCGCTAAAAAGGAAAAGGAGTACGGACACCCGATATTTATAATCTCGGACGAACCCTACAGGGAGCTTGCGTACGGAAAAGAAGTGCCGTTTCTGCCGAATTATTATAAAAACACGGTGGTTTGCTATTCATACAGTAAATCGCTTTCACTTCCCGGCGACAGGATCGGATACGTATTGGTTTCCGACGATGTGACGGAGAGCAAAAAGTTATACGCGGCCGTATGCGGCGCCGGACGCGCGCTCGGATATGTATGCGCGCCGAGCATACTGCAGAAGGTCGTAGAACAGTGTACGGACTGCAGGCCTGACCTTGAGACATACGAGGAAAACAGGAAGCTGCTTTATGATACGCTTACTTCTTACGGATATCAGTGCGTATATCCGGACGGAGCGTTCTATCTTTGCGCTAAGGCTCTCGAGCCGGACGCGAACGCGTTCGCAGAAAGAGCGAAGAAGTATGAGCTTCTTATAGTTCCGGGAGACAGTTTCTGCGCTCCGGGCTATGTGAGGATATCATACTGCGTAAGCACCGATATGATAAAACGCGCTTTGCCGTCGTTCAAAAAACTTTTCGAGGAATATAAGGGAGAATAAAGCAATGCTGAATGATAAAAAGGTACTGTATTCCGCAATGCAGTCAACTGGAAATCTTACGCTTGGAAATTATCTCGGAGCATTGAAAAACTGGGTCGCGTTAAGCGATGAATACGAATGCTTTTACAGCGTGGCGGATATGCATTCGATCACGGTAAGACAGGAGCCTGCGGAGCTTCGAAAAAGAGCGAGAAATCTCATAATCCTGTTTATAGCTGCCGGCATAGATCCGGAAAAAGCGTGCGTTTACTATCAGTCGCACGTATCGGCTCACGCGGAGCTGGCGTGGATACTCAACTGCTTCACATACATGGGCGAGCTCAGCCGTATGACCCAGTTCAAGGATAAATCTGCTAAGCATGCGGACAATATAAACGCCGGATTGTTTACTTATCCGGTGCTTATGGCCGCGGATATACTTTTATATCAGGCGGATCTTGTACCGGTAGGCATAGACCAGATGCAGCACCTTGAGATAACGAGGAATATCGCGGAGCGCTTCAACAATATATACGGCGATGTGTTTACTATACCCGAGGCGTATATCGGAAAGCAGGGCGCTAAGATAATGAGCCTCCAGGATCCGTCAAAGAAGATGTCAAAATCTGACGAGAACCCGAACGGCAGTATCTATCTTATGGACGACGAGGACACCGTCCGCAGAAAATGCAGGAGAGCGGTCACGGATTCTGTAGGGGAGATAAGATATACCGAGGAACAGCCCGGCCTTATGAACCTCATAAGCATTTACGGGGCGTGCACAGGCAAATCCCCTGATGAGACCGTAAAGGAATTCGGGGGACAGGGCTACGGCGTATTCAAGGACGCCGTTGCGGACGCCGTAAACAATATCCTTCGTCCGCTTCATTCGCGTATAGCGGAACTTGAAAAAGACAAGGCTTATATCGATAAGGTAATAAAGGAAAGCGCTGAAAAGGCGGGATATTACGCGAACAAGACTTTGCGTAAGGTTCAGAAAAAAGTTGGATTTCCGGAAAGACCAAGGCTCTGATGTCCGGAGGTTTCAGATGGAAAAAAGTTTGAATGAATATGCGGCGCTGCTTAAAGAAAAGGGACTTCTTGCGAGCAGCGGCGTAAACGAAGCCGGAGACCTTCCGGTTTGCGGCATAACATATGATTCGAGGGAAGTAAAAAAAGGATATCTTTTTATATGTAAAGGCGCCGCCTTTAAAAAAGAATTTTTGGAAAAGGCTGTGCAGGCCGGCTGTATAGGATATGTAAGCGAGACTGACTACGAAATTGCCGGAGTGCCTAATATTATCGTAAACGATATCCGCGACGCTATGCCGCATATCGCAAAATTGTTTTATGAGATCCCCGAAGACTTTAAAGTGATAGGGATAACAGGAACAAAAGGCAAGACGACGACGGCATATTATATAAAAAGCGTTTTCGACGAAGCAATGCGCATGCAGGGCAAGCCCGAGATAGCGTTCATTTCCACTGTCGAAACATACGACGGAAAGGAACGTATAAGCACGGGCATTACGACGCCGGAATCTTTCGAGCTTTACCGCCATTTCAAAAACGCCTGCGACAGCGGGATAAAATATTTAGTGATGGAGGTTTCAAGCCAGGCGCTCAAATACAAGCGTACCGACGGGATAACCTTCGATACCGGAGTATTTTTGAATATTTCGGAAGACCATATAAGCCCGGTGGAACACCCCGATTTCAATGATTATTTCAAGTCTAAGCTGAAGCTTTTTTCACAGTGCAGAACGGCGGTGGTGTGTGCGGATACCGATAAGTATGAAAAGGTCATGGCTGCTGCAAAAAACGCGGAGGATATCATCACTTTCGGCATTGAAAACGAGGCGGATATACGCGCGGCCGGTATTTCTGCAAAAGAAGAAAGCACTGCTTTTTCCGTAAAATACAAAGAAAATATTTATGAATTCCTTTTGAACATGCGCGGAAGCTTTAACGTGGAGAACGCCCTGGCAGCGGCAGCGGTCGCTTTTCACTATGGACTGCCGTATGAGGCGGTGAATGCGGCGCTGAAAAAGGTTTCCGTTCCCGGAAGAGGAGAGGAATACTCAAGCGCAGACGGAATGATAAAAGTCATAGTAGACTACGCCCATAACGGTTTAAGTGTCAGAAATATAATAGGCATGGCTAAGGAACAGTGGAAGGGCAGGAAGATAGTCGCTGTTTTCGGGTGCCCCGGAGGAAAGGGATTAAACCGCAGGCGAGACATGGGTCTGGCGGCCGGCGAGTTAAGCGATAAGATATATCTTACCGCGGACGACCCCGCAAAAGAAAAGGTCGCGGACATATGCGCCGAGATAGGCGGATATATAAAGCAGACCGGTGGCAGTTATGAAATAATAGAAGACAGACGCGAGGCGGTCATTGCCGCCATACGCGGGTGCGGTGAACCGTCGGTAGTGCTGCTTCTTGGAAAAGGGGCGGAAAACACGCAGAGAATGGCGGACGGACCTGCGGAATATGAGTCGGATTCTGTAATAGCGCGTATGGCGCTTGAAGAATATAATAAAAATCTTTCTTGCAGCGGAGGGAGAGAATAAATGAAAAAAATTTTAATGGTTTCATCTGAATGCGTACCTTTTATCAAAACAGGCGGACTCGCCGATGTAGTCGGCGCTCTTCCTAAATACTTTCCTAAAAAGAAATATGACGTCCGCGTCGTGCTTCCGAAATATCTGTGCATGAAGCAGCAGTATGTCGATAAGCTCGAGTACGTTACAAATTTCAATATGGATATGTACGGAGAGAGTAAATATGTCGGCATATTCAAAACTGTTCATGATGGCATAACCTTTTATTTCATAGACAACGAAGAGCAGTTTCAGGGCAGCGAGCCGTATGGCGGAATGCCGTGGGATCTCGGCAAATTCACTTATTTCTGCCGCGCCGTGCTTTCAATGCTTCCGGTCATCGGATTCAAGCCTGACATAATCCACTGCAACGACTGGCAGACGGCGCTCATACCGGCGTACCTCCATGAGTGGAGATATCCGGGAACGATATACAATAATATCAGGACTATAATGACTATCCACAACCTGAAATTCAGGGGATTGTGGAATATCGACGATATGAAGAGCATAACCGGCCTGAACGACTGGTATTTCTCATATGATAAGTTTGAGTTCTACGGCCTCGGAAGCCTTCTCAAGGGCGGAATAGCTCTTGCCGATAAGGTAACGACCGTAAGCCGCACATATGCGGACGAGATATGCACATATGAATACGGCGAGGGGCTCGACCCGCTGCTTTCATACAGAAGAGGCGATCTTTCGGGTATCGTAAACGGAATAGACTACGATGTATTCAACCCGAAGACCGACCCGGCGCTTACTGTTAATTACAGCGCGTCGGCGTTTATAAACGCGAAGAAAAAGAATAAGACCGCGCTTCAGAAAGAGCTCGGCCTTAAAGTCGACCCGAAGATAATGCTCATAGGCATTGTATCGAGGCTTACAGACCAGAAAGGCATGGATATACTCAGCTGCATACTCAATGACCTTATGCAGGACGAAGTCCAGATAGCCGTACTCGGGACCGGAGAGCAGCGCTTTGAAGACACTTTCAGATATTTCGCTTCGGCGTATTCGCAGAACGTATCGGCGAACATTCGTTATTCGGAAGAACTTGCGCACAGGATATACGCCGGTTCTGACGCGTTCCTTATGCCGTCGCTTTTTGAGCCGTGCGGCCTTAGCCAGCTTATAAGCATGCGCTACGGAACAGTTCCGATAGTAAGGAAGACCGGCGGTCTTAAAGATACGGTCATTCCGTATTTTGAAAATCCTGAAGAAGGAACGGGATTCGCGTTTGATATGTACAGCTCCGAAGCGCTTCTTGGAACTATCAGGGGCGTAGAGGGAATGTTCTATGATAATAAGAAAACATGGAACGAGATCGTAAAGCGCGCTATGAAAAAAGACTATTCGTGGAAAGCGGCCGTAAAAGAGTACATGGCTTTATACGACTCGCTCATTTGAGTAGTTGACACAGCCTAAATGAGCGTGATATATATTATATATATTTTATGAAGATTTGATGATTTACTAATAATTGGAGGCATTAATGGCAAACGAAAACGCTAAGAAAGAAGCGCTTGAAGCGGCGCTCGGACAGATAGAGAAGCAGTTCGGAAAAGGCGCCGTAATGAAGATGGGCGATGAGAGCAGCAGTATGAACGTAGAAGCTGTTCCTACCGGCTCGCTCAGCCTTGATATCGCTCTCGGAGTAGGAGGAGTGCCGAGAGGCAGGATAATCGAAATATATGGACCGGAATCTTCGGGAAAGACGACGGTTGCCCTGCACATGGTTGCGGAAGTACAGAAAAGAGGCGGTATCGCCGGATTTATAGACGCCGAGCACGCGCTCGACCCGGTTTACGCCAAAAGCATAGGAGTCGACCTCGATGAACTGTATATATCGCAGCCCGACAACGGAGAGCAGGCGCTGGAAATAACGGAGACGATGGTACGTTCGGGAGCTATCGATATCCTTATCGTCGATTCGGTCGCGGCCCTTGTTCCGAAATCTGAAATAGAAGGCGAGATGGGCGATATGCATGTCGGCCTTCAGGCCCGTATGATGTCGCAGGCGTGCCGCAAGCTCACGTCGGCAATAAGCAAGACAAACTGTATCGTTGTATTTATAAACCAGCTCAGAGACAAGGTGGGAGTATTTTACGGCTCGTCAGAAACGACTACCGGAGGACGCGCCCTTAAGTTCTATGCTTCCGTGCGTATGGACGTGCGCCGCGTAGAGCAGATAAAGCAAAAGGGCGAGGCGGTCGGAAGCCATGTAAAAGTTAAGATCGTTAAAAACAAGGTCGCTCCGCCGTTTAAGGAAGCTGAGTTTGATATAATGTACGGACAGGGTATTTCCAGATCCGGAGATATAATAGACCTTGCGGTCGGGAAAGATATTATCCAGAAGAGCGGCGCGTGGTTCGCTTACAAGGGAGATAAGATAGGCCAGGGAAGAGAAAACGCAAAGCTCTATCTTGAAGAAAATCCCGACGTTATGGACGAAATAGAAGCGAGCGTAAGGACGGCGTACGGAATAGGCGGCAATGCGGACGAAGAAGAATAAAAGCAGCAAGCCGGCCGAGGTAAAGGCGCTTGAGATATTGAGCTTCAGAATGCGGAGCGAAAAAGAGCTGCGTGATAAGCTTGCCGGATATGAATATTCTCCGGAGGAAGTCGAAAAGGCTTTGCAGTATGTTAAGTCATACGGGTATATAAACGACGAAGCGTACGCGGAGCAGTATGTGGCTTCAAGGAGCAGTCAAAAAGGCAGGACGGCGCTTCGGCTGGAGCTTTCAAAAAAAGGTATTCCGTCCGACAAAATAGAAGCGGCTCTTGAAACGCTTGAAGTCAGCGAAGAAGATACGGCGTATGAGCTTTTGATAAAAAAAGCAGGCGAGCCTCACGAACTGGAGGAAAAGGAATTTGCAAAGCTGTACAGATTCCTTATGGG
>DVOP01000090.1 GCA_018713465.1 Candidatus Alectryocaccobium stercorigallinarum
GTACCGTCGAGAACAAATTTCCCGTCGTTGATTATATATATCTTCTCCCCGTTCGCCGTCACCACATAAATGCAGCCGAGCTCGTCATACGGTATCGTAACGTCGGTATGGCAATTGAAATACGCCTTTGAAATATCGTTCTTCCTCAGCGCCGAAACTTCATTTTCCCTTGCTATTATCGCTTTTCCGTCAGGATTATATGTCTCCAGATCTTCTTCCCTGCTGTAGCATGTATCGCCAAAAGCAAAGTGTGGTCCGGTCTTTTCGGCAATAAGTATCGGAAGCTTTTCGAAGATACCGAACTTATTGGCCATCGCATACGCCGTCGTGTTCGTCCCTATGGCAAATTCCCCCATTGGAAGCGACTCATGCTGGAACAATATATTTTCACGTATATATTTTTCTCCGTCGGCGGGGTCTTCAAAATTTCCGCACGAATATCCTGCCGTCATGCCGTCGCTGACGTGTATCTTCAGATCCTCAAACCGCAGCCCCTCGAGATAAACCTCGGATACATGCAAAAGCCCGTTTGTTCCCTTGAGCGCCGGCGACGTAAACACCTCGCCCACCGGAATGTTGACGTCCGCTACGCAGTTTTCAAAATTCGTCTGCTTTGACGGATCCTTCAGCTCATGCAGCTTGACCGTAAGGTCGGTAAGATTATCTCCTCTTCCTTTTATGACTACCACGTCGCCCTTATCCAGAACATCGATTATGCCCTGCTGTATTTTCTGGTATGTTTTATAATCGAGCGTGTTTATCTTAGCGGTCTGTCTGAATATCTCCTCATAATCAGGCCCTATCTCCGGAAGCGGATACGCTATGATCGTATAGCTTCTTTCCTCGCCTATTATGTATCTGTTTACTATCTGCGCCGCCTCCGAGTCATATCTGACTTTAAGCTCCCTTTGCTTATCCGAAAGCGAAAGCGCATTCTTTTTTACCTCCGGAATAAAAGGCTTTTCCCCGAAAACATCTATGCACGCCGGTCCGCCGTGTGTATTACTCAATGATTTGCGCTCCTCGAAGGCTTCATGCATTGATGAAAGCTTTCTCGTAACAAATCTCTCGTCAAGGTATAGCGCCTCGTCTCCCGTGTGGTCAAACCAGAACTGCGGGTTCGCGTCGCCGCCGAAATATCCGACCTTTACCCTGCCCTTGCCGACGCAGTGCGAAGCCGCCCTGTATATTACAGGCTTTAACCCCATAGCCTCAAACATAAGCACCGCGCTTCTTACCATTCTTTCAAAGCCTATGGAATATCTTATATTTACCGATTTCTTTTTCGTTATATCCTTTCCGGTAGCCGCAAAGCCCATCCTGTAGCCCTCGGTAAAGGTCCTGGCCATCGCGTCTATGTCTTCCTGGCTTAACGAATTCAAAAACTCAGCCGTTTTTATCTCGTTTTCCGATATATATTCTCCGAACGAATAAAGATACCTGAGATCGTTAAGATCCGATTCCATTATTATCCGGACCGCGAAGTCATTTTCGGGATCGACCTGCTGCGCAACGCGGTCGCTTACAAAACGCGCGCAGTAATCATAATTATATGAAACGAAAATATTTTTTATCGACTCGGGCGACGGAAGCTCCTCGTCCAGAAACGCGCTGAGGCATTCCAAAAACAGTTCTATACAAACTACAAGATCCCAAAGCCTGTCTTCATAAATATATACTATAACTCCGCGCAGCTCGGCATAGATCGCTGAGAAAACAGGTCCGTACTCTTTTCCAAGCCTTGCGCACGCATAATCAGGCTCCCCAAAACATTTATTATAATTTTCAGCGAAAAGCTCCTCATAGAGCTTTTTATTTCTTTCCTGAAGCTCTTCTATGGAAACGCTGTTTTTATCTTCCTCGTTCAGCTTTTTGTATAATTGCAGGATATATGTCAGAAATTCAGCTTCTTTTTCGAAAAACTCGGAAAACGGCTCTTTTACAGTCTTTTCTTCCGGTATTGTTGCAAGTCTTCCTGCATATAGTTCGAGTCTGTCAAGTAAATCTGTTTTTTCTTCGTCGATAATTCCCGTATTACTCACCTTTTAAACTTCCTTTTTCCACGTTTTTATCTATCACAGACCTCATATAGTCCCATATCTCTTTTGAACCTGTAGCGGTCTTTTCATTCCTCTTCTCCACCTGTCTGCGGGCTATTTTATGCTCTTCCCAGTCAATGCCTCCGTTTGAATCATTTAAAAGCATAGGCTGAAAATTGTCCATGACATGTGCAAACCTCGCTTCGGCAGTCTCATATTTCTCAAATTCTTCCCAAAGCGAACGCAGTTCTTTTCCCTGGTCCTCCGGCAGCATGCCGAAAAGCCTGTCCGCAGCCTCTTTTTCTCTTAATTCCTGCGTCTCTTTTCCTTTTGTATCGTAAGCATATGTATCGCCGGCATAGATCTCCACAAGGTCATGCACAAGCGTCATCATCATAGTCCTTGCAACGTCTATTTTTTCATTTGAATATTCCGCAAGCAGCCATGTCATTACAGCCATATGCCACGCATGCTCTGAATCATTTTCATGCCGCGCCGCCCCGGTGATATGCGTCTGTCTGTATATTTCCTTTTCCTTATCTATCTCAAGAATGAAATCCTTCTGTTTTTCAAATCTTTCCCAGTCCATTATTCCTCCTCAGATCTTTATCCCCGTCAAAAAAACAGCGAGCCAGATGATAAAGACCACTCCGCCTAAGATGGCACCTATGTAAGACTTTCTATGCGTTTTGTCAGATGACGCAAGCTCCCGTATTCCAATTATGCAGCCATACAAAGCGAGCAGCGCTGACGCAAGTCCGACCGCCCCTATATAAGAAGCTCCGTTTCCTCCAGCTAACGCCGAGGCGACTACGCAGAACAAAAATGCAGCCGCCGAAATAAGCGCCAGTGTAAACGACAATTTATTCTCCTTAGAAACCGGTTTTTTCGATGCCAGATATTTGCGCCTGCTTTTCATTTACGTCCTCCCGCATTACCAAATGTATCTATATGTCAAATTTCATCTCACAGTTTATAATATGTTTAACAAAAATACAATTACACAAATCTTTTTCTTGCATTCTCATATGAGATGTTATACAATTCATTTACGATACATTCCGGTATCTG
>DVOP01000091.1 GCA_018713465.1 Candidatus Alectryocaccobium stercorigallinarum
AGGCTTGCAGCTACTATAAAATGGGTCCGGCAATGACTCTTTACTGGACTTTGCCTGAGGTGTTTTCGGCTCCGGCGGGAGTTGAGACGATAGGCTCTATGGTAAAAAGGAGCTCCGATTTTCTGCGTGAAATAGAAAGCAAAGATTATAACGACGTCCTTGTAGTCTGTCACGGCGGTATAATAAGGGCACTGTGCGGATATCTCGAGGACAGGCCAAACGGGATCAAATGGAGACCGAGACCTAAAAACTGTGAAATAAGAGTATACGCTTCCGAAAGCGGCAGGCACAGCTTTATACGTTCTTATGAGCTTGAAAATCAAGCCGAGGCGGATTATTAAATCTTACTATTGACATATACCCCGTTGGGGTATATATTTTTAACATAAAGAAATACCCCGGTGGGGTAATAATAAGGAGCCCTGCGCCTATGGAAAATATAAGTAAATGCGCCGGCTGTACAAAACGATACAGAAGTCCGGAGGAAAAAAAGAAGCTTACAAACAGGCTTAAACGTATCGAGGGACAGATACGCGGGATAGCGAACATGCTTGAAAACGAGGTCTACTGTATAGATATAATCAATCAAGTCGCGGCTGCATCCGCGGCGCTCAACAGCTTCAATAAAGAGCTTCTGGCAAGCCATATGAAGACTTGCGTTACAGAGGACATAAAAGACGGAAGCAATTATAAAATGGACGAGCTTGTTAAAACGATACAAAAGCTCATGCGGTAAAAGAGGCGATAATAATGACTAAATACGATGTTACAGGAATGACATGCGCCGCGTGTCAGGCGCACGTTGAAAAAGCCGTTAATTCAGTCGACGGTGTAACAAGCTGCGCGGTAAATCTGCTGACAAACTCCATGCAGGTCGAGGGAAGCGCCGCGGCGGCCGATATAATAAAAGCCGTAGAAGACGCCGGATACGGTGCTTCTGTTCACGGTACGAAGGCGGCCGAAAATTCTTCTGACGAACTGGATCAGCTCAAGGATACCGAAACGCCGAAGATGAAAAAAAGACTTATCTGGTCTATAGTTTTTCTAATACCCCTTATGTATGTTTCTATGGGGCATATGATGTGGGGCTGGCCTGTTCCCGAATTTTTGGCTGCAAGCCATATAAACAACGGGATATACCAGCTGCTCATGACGACCGTTGTAATGATCATCAATAAAAAATTCTTCGTATCGGGCTTTAAGGGGCTTATGCACAAGGCCCCGAACATGGATACGCTTGTAGCGCTCGGTTCCGCTGCGGCATACGCGTACAGTACAGTGGTACTTTTCGCGATGACATATTTCATTGAAACAGGAGATACAGCCGCTGCTGCGGCATATATGCACGATTTCTATTTTGAATCGTCCGCTATGATACTTACGCTTATAACCGTCGGAAAAATGCTCGAGGCTTATTCAAAGGGCAAGACTACGGACGCCTTAAAAGGGCTTATGAAGCTTTCGCCCGATACAGCGACCGTCATAAGAGACGGGGCCGAGGTTGAAATACCTGTTAAAGACGTACGCATAGGCGACATATTCATCGTAAAACCGGGCGAAAATATCCCTGTCGACGGAACCGTCATATCCGGCAGCAGCGCGGTAAACGAAGCGGCGCTCACCGGAGAGAGCATACCGGCGGATAAAGAGGAAGGCAGCTTCGTGACCTCGGCCACGACGAATATTTCCGGTTATCTTAAGTGCAGGGCCGAAAGGGTAGGCGAAGACACGACGCTTTCACAGATAATCAACCTTGTAAGCGACGCTTCGGCTACGAAGGCTCCGATCGCTAAAATCGCCGATAAGGTATCGGGTATCTTTGTGCCTGCGGTAATGTCGATAGCCGCGATAACATTTATAATATGGATCATAGCAGGAGAGAGCTTCGGCTTTTCAATAGCCAGAGCAATTTCTGTGCTCGTTATAAGCTGTCCGTGCGCCTTGGGCCTTGCCACTCCCGTGGCTATAATGGTCGGAAACGGCAAGGGCGCCAAAGGCGGTATCCTGTTTAAGACGGCGGCAGCGCTTGAGGCCGCCGGAAGGACGCAGATAGTCGTTCTTGACAAGACCGGAACTATAACAGAGGGCAGGCCTGAAGTTACGGATATTTATCCGGCCGACGGCGTTTCGGCTGATACGCTCATAGAAAGCGCGTACGCGCTTGAAAGTAAAAGCGAGCATCCTCTTGCCGACGCCGTAAATAAATATGCGGCCGAAAACGGCTATGAGCTGGCCGAAGCCGGTGATTTTATGATAATGCCCGGAAACGGCCTTAAAGGAGTTGTAAACAATAAAGAGTGCTATGGCGGAAACGCCAGGTTTATTTCAAAAAAGTGCAGCATTCCTGATGATATACTGAAAAAATCCGTCGAATTATCAGAAGAAGGCAAGACGCCGCTGTTTTTCGCAGCCGACGGGAGCATACTCGGAATAATAGCCGTAGCCGACGTTATAAAGCCAAGCAGCAAGGAAGCCGTTGCGGAGCTAAAGAAAATGGGCGTAAAGGTCGTTATGCTCACCGGAGACAACGAAAGGACGGCTAACGCCATAGCGTCCAAAGTCGGCACAGACGACGTCATAGCCGAAGTGCTGCCGGATACCAAGGAAAAGGTCGTATCTGCGCTGCAAAAGGGCGGACAGAAGGTAGCTATGGTCGGAGACGGTATCAACGACGCTCCGGCACTTACAAGAGCCGATACGGGAATAGCAATAGGCGCAGGCTCGGATATCGCTATAGACTCCGCAGACGTGGTGCTTATGCGAAGCGACCTTGCGGACGTTCCGGCAGCTATCCGTTTAAGCCGTCGCGTGCTTCGCAACATACACCAGAATCTTTTCTGGGCATTCGGATACAACACCGTATGCATACCTGTCGCTATGGGTATACTTATGCCGATATGCGGTATAAGCTTAAGCCCGATGTTAGGAGCGGCGGCAATGAGCCTTTCGAGCTTCTGCGTAGTGACAAACGCGTTAAGGCTGAATTTCGTCAAACTGCACGATCCGTCAAAGGATAAACCTGTGAAGCAGCAGGCTTCAATCGATATATTAAAAACATTAAAAACAGTTAAGGAGGAACCTGTAATGAAAAAAACTATCAAGATCGAGGGTATGATGTGCGTAAACTGCGAGAACCATGTAAAAAAAGCCCTCGGAGCGCTCGAAAATGTTACCGTTGAATCCGTAAGCCACGAAAAGGACGAGGCGGTTGTAAGCCTTTCTGCCGATGTGCCGGACGACGTGCTTAAGGCTGCCGTTGAAGAAGAGGGCTACAAAGTTATTTCAATAGGGTAATATCTTGACAACGCAAATACTGTAATTTAGGATAATATCAGCCGCATGTAAAAGTGCCGGCTGATATTGTTTTGGAGGAATACAATACTTAATGAACATAACTGTTATCGGAAGCGTGTTTGTGGACGTCAAAGCATATCCATACGGGAAATTCATTCCGAACGGGAGAAATCCCGGATATGATATACAGGTATACGGGGGCGTCGGCAGGAATATAGCCGAAAACCTCGCGCGTATGGAAGTCGGGACGAGATTTGTCGGACTTACGGATCTGTCCGGGACCGGGACCGATATAATAAACGGATTGAAGAAAAGCGGATCAGATACCCGCTTCATCAGACAAACGGAATGCGGAATGGGCAAATGGATAGCGGTATTTGACGATACCGGCGACGTGGCGGCGTCTATCTCCGTAAGGCCTGATTTAAAAGCGCTCACCGAAACGATAGAAGAGCGCCACAAAGAGATTTTTGAGGACACCGACAGTATCATACTCGAAGCCGATATAGACGAAGAAACGGTAGACAGGGTGTTTTATTACGCGAAGCAATACGGCAAAAAGATTTACTGCGTCGTTTCCGTTATGAGCATAACGCTTGAAAGAAAAAAATATTTTTCAGACATGAACTGCTTTATATGCAATCTTCAGGAGGCGGAAATGCTTTTTGGCGAAAAGCTCCCCGACGGAGATACGGCATATATTGAAAAATACATAAAACAAAATCTATATAAAACAGGCTTAAAGAGCATTATAGTAACGCTTGGGAAAAACGGCGCGGTCTACTGCGACGAAGCAGGAAAGAGCGGATATTGTCCCGCCTGCGATGTCGAGCTTAAGGATTCTACCGGGGCCGGAGACGCGTTCGCCTCAGGAGCGTTCGCGGAAATAACGCGCGGCAGCTCGTTTGACACGGCGTGCAGGACCGGCTCGAAAATAGCCGGGGCAGTGATATCTTCCGGCAGCAACGTCTGTCCGTTTTTTGATAAGGATATGTTTTGTACTGACGCTTGATGATTTTAGATTTAACATACGGAGATACATATGAATTATAAAATAACAAACGGAACCCTCCTGATACATACAAAAGACGACTTTATCACAAAGCAGGAGGACATATATATAAAGGACAATAAAATAGCGCATATAGGCAATATTCCAGAAAACGATGATACGCATTATGAAACATTTGACGCCTCGGGACGCCTTGTTATGCCTGGTCTTATAAACATGCATACGCATGTATACATGACTATTTTAAGAAACTACGCCGATGACGTGGATTTTGCCGAGTGGCTTTTCAAGCGCGTCACTCCGGTCGAAGACAGCCTGCCCGCAGAAGCCGCATACTGGACCAATCTTTTAGGCTTTGCGGAAATGTTCAGAAGCGGCACGACCTCTTACGTGGATATGCATATGTATAAATGCATGTCCGGAAAAGCCGCGAACGACTGTGGAATGAGGGCGTTTATAGGGCGCGGCCTTGTCGGGGACGACCTGTATACGGACGGACTTTCAAGATTTAATGAAGCGCTCGCCGAGCAGGAAGAATATGAAAGCGGCAGGATAAAGATAGTTCTTTCGCCTCACGCTATATACAGCGCGTCAGAAAAGCTCTACAGGCAGGTCTCAGAGGAAGCGCAGAAGCGGGGTCTGCTTAAACAGACGCACCTTTCCGAAAGCGTGACCGAAGTCGAGGACTGCATAAAGACAAGGGGCAAAACGCCGGTCGAATACTTAAATGATATAGGCTTTTTAGACGACGGCGCTATCCTTGCGCACTGCGTGCAAATGCGCGGAAACGACATCGGTATAATAAGAAAAAGCGGCGCTTCCGTCGTAACTAATCCGGCGAGCAACGCTAAGCTTGGAAACGGCTTCGCTCCCGTCGTAAAAATGCATGACGCAGGCATAAACATCTGTATCGGAACAGACGGCACGTCAAGCAACAACACATTAAACATGTTCAGGGAAATGGGTCTTTTATCGCTCATACACAAAGGCATACATAAAGACTCAACGGCAATGCCGGCTCAGACCGTCCTTGCAATGGCTACAGAAAATGCGGCAAAGGCGCTTAGGGCGGAAGATGAGCTCGGAGCCATAAAAGAGGGAGCCGCCGCCGATCTGTGCTTCGTCGATCTAAGAGCGCCGTCGCTTTTCCCGAACAACAACATAATTTCGTCGCTTTGTTATTCTGCGAATGGCTCCGAGGTCGATTCTTTGATGATAGACGGAAAGTTCGTCATGAAAAACAGGGAGCTTTTGACTATAGATTATGACAGGGTATGCTGTGAAATAGAAAAGATAAAGGATAAGTATTTATAAATAATATCGCTGATTTAAAGCTGAATATTGGAGTGTAAAGATATGAGTATTATAAAGGATCCGGCGCTCGCGCCGTCGGGAATAAAGAAAATAGAGTGGGTAAGGTCGTTTATGCCGGCGCTTTCCCGTATCGAAAAGCATTTTGAAGAAACCAAGCCGTTCAAAGGACTTAAGATAGCGGTCTCGGTACATCTTGAGGCTAAAACGGCAAACTTGGGACTCGTATTAAAAAAGGGCGGAGCGGAAGTATATCTTACCGGCTGCAATCCGCTTTCAACGCAGGACGACGTAGCGGCGGCCGTAGCCCAGTATGGAATAGAGACTTACGGAGTATACGGAGTCTCTCCAAAAGAATATGAGGATCTGCTTGCGGAAACACTTAAATGCCACCCCGATTTGATAGTCGACGACGGCGGTGATCTGATCAATCTTTTAGGCGGAAGGTGCGCCGGATATGCCGACAGGCTCATAGGAGGCTGCGAGGAGACGACTACCGGAATACACCGGCTTAAAGCCCGCGAGCGCGAAAATATCCTTCCGTGCGCCATGATGGCCGTAAACGACGCTAAGGCCAAGCACTATTATGACAATAAGTACGGCACAGGGCAGTCGGTATGGACGGCAATAATGGACACTACGAACCTTATCGTCGCCGGAAAGACGGTAGTAGTCGCAGGGTACGGCTGGTGCGGAAAAGGTACGGCGATGAGGGCAAAGGGAATGGGCGCGAACGTCATTGTAACAGAAATCGACCCGTTCAAAGCTCTTGACGCGACTATGGACGGCTTTGCTATCATGCCTATGGACGAGGCGGCAAAATACGGCGATATATTCGTTACCGTTACCGGCTGCAAGGACGTGATAACCGGAAGGCATTTCGAGATTATGAAGGACAACGCCATACTCTGCAATGCCGGTCATTTCGACTGCGAGGTCGACGTGGCGTATTTAAGGAATACAGCAGTTAAGGCCGAAACAAGAAGAAACAACATAATAGGATATACGCTTCCAAACGGAAAGACGCTGAACGTGCTTGGAGAGGGCAGGCTCGTTAATTTAGCCTGCGGTATGGGACACCCTGCGGAGATAATGGATATGTCGTTTGCAGTCCAGGCTTTATCTCTCGAATGGCTCGTTAAGCATAAAGACGGGCTTGTAAAAAAAGTCTATAACGTGCCGGATTCCATTGACGATGAGATAGGCAGGTACAAATTAGAGGCAATGGGGCTGTCGATAGATAAGCTTACGCCTGAACAGGAGGCTTATCTTTCAGGCTGGACAGTGGAATGATTTACATAATTTATTTATGTAAATCTATTGCATTATTTTCGGTTTAATTCAATAAAATTCAAACCGGACTTTAAGGATAATTCAAACTCCATAAAGTCCGGTTTATTTTAATTAAACATTATGAAAAATTTTTTACGCGTTCGGATTAGCCTGGAATGTCACCTGAACGTCCATAGGGCTGTATACCCCGTTTGAGGTACGGTAAACTGTTACCGTTGAGATATCGCCCGCGTTTTTGCCTGCTATGTATGAAGAAAGCTCGTCAAAAGTAGTAATGCTTGTTCCGTCGATGGCAGATATGATATCTCCGGTCTGAAGTCCCGCAAGCTGAGCCGGGCTTCCTTCTGAAATGCTCGTTATATACAGTCCGTCGGGCATATTGTAAAGCATGCTTACCTCGTCGCTTATTTCATTGACCGTAACTCCAAGATAAGCCGAGTTCGATGTAGAAGATGAGCCGTTGAATGTTCCGTCTATCATGCTTTCAACTATCGGCATTGCCTTTGACATCGGTATGGCGTATCCCATGTTGTCGACCGTAACGCCGGAGGACGTTGTCGATGATTTTGCCTCGTTTATTGCAATAAGCTCGCCGTTCATATTGAAAAGTCCACCGCCGCTGTCGCCCGAATTTATGGAAGCGTCGGTCTGTATAAGTCCTGTAGACTCGATAGTGTTTCCGCTGTTGTCGCTAAGAGTAAGAGACCTGTCAAAAGCGCTTATATATCCGCTTGTAACGGACTGGCCGTATCCTAAAGCGTTTCCTATGGCCACTACCTGCTCGCCGAGCACGAGAGCGTCTGAATCGCCGACAGAAGCTATGCTTATAGCCGCTTTGGTCTCATCTGTAATATCAGAACGAGGAACTGAGAGCACCGCGATATCGTTTGAACTGTCCGCGCCTACGACCTGAGCACTGTGTTCAGAACCGTCGGCAAACTGAACCTGGATCTCGTCCGCTGAAGAAATAACGTGGTCATTAGTTACAATATAAAGATTCGTTTCATCTTCATCTATTATTACTCCTGAACCTGCGGAGCTGTACTGGTAAACCTGCTGGCCTCCGAAGAAGCTCTGCGTCGCCATTTCACCCGTGCATGAAATGCTTACAAGCGACTTTATAGCGCTTTCAGCAACGTCGGCAACAGTGTTCCCCGAGTCAGCCGACGTATTTGAATTTGAAGTATCAAGAGAAGTTACGTTTCCGACGTTTGTATCTTCAGCTTCAGCTTCGCTTTCAAGCTTAGCGTTGTAAAGGCTGTTCGCATATGTTATGCCTGCGTATGATACGGCGCCTCCGCCCATACCTACGACAAGCGCCGCGGCAAGGACTTTCGCCGTAAATGCGCGTCTTTTGTTTTTAGAGTTTTTCTCCTTGTTGGTTTTGTCATTATAAATATCGTTGTTCGGAGTGTTGGCTCCCGTATTCATGTTGTAATTGTTGTAATTTCCGTTTTCGTTATTATTGAAGTTATAT
>DVOP01000092.1 GCA_018713465.1 Candidatus Alectryocaccobium stercorigallinarum
ACACGAAAATATGGATTTGAAACCGTTAATATACGGTATATCCGAAAAAAACGACGCTGCATAAGCTGCGACTATTATTAAAACAGCAGGTATTTCCCTTTTATTTAATATCCTGGCAAGAAATGGATAAACCGCGTATAAAATTATTATAGCTCCGAGAAACCACTCGCCAAGAAGATAATAATTCGGGATAATATCATTCAGATACCCATCAAACCCTATAAGCGTAAGCAAAAGCGAAGCCGGCCTTCCGTTATAAAAAAAGCTTCTGTTTTGAACGACCTGTAAAAGATACAGGCAGCCAAACGCAACATAAAACGCCGGCATAACGGACTTCCATCTTTTATAATAAAACAATTTTATGTTTTCCGGCTCATTATAGTTATAATAAAGCAGAGCGCCTGAAACCATAAAAAATATCGTTACAAATACCCCTCCCAACGGATATTTGCCCGGAAGCATATCTAAACGTCCTGTTTCCACCGCAAAATGAAAAGCAACTATTCCTATAACGCTTACCGCTTTTATAAAATTAAACTCCACTATCTTATTGTTCGCCCGCATAAGTTTCTCTTTACACATGATACAGCTTCGACTCGCCGTAGTGCGGCTCACATGTCAGATAGATACCGAGCTTTCTGAACGTGTTCTCGTCGACCGCGGAAAGTATTACTGTGCAGTGCGCCTCGCAGCCTTTAAGCTTGGGGACCTGTTGCAGCGCTTTGTTCGCAAGCGGGTCGTCGGCCGCGCAGATCGAAAGCGCAAGAAGCACCTCGTCCGTGTGAAGCCTCGGGTTCTTGCTTCCAAAGGTGCCGGTCTTAAGCCTCTGTATAGGCTCGATTATCTCACGCGCGATAAGGAGCGTTTCGTCCGGAATACCTCCGAGGGTCTTAAGCGCATTGAGCAGCATTGCGGAGCATGCGCCAAGCAGGTCTGATGTTTTTCCCGTTATTATCGTGCCATCGTGAAGCTCGATCGCCGCAGCGGGCGCATCCGTTGCTTCCGCCTTTGCCAGCGCCGGAGATACGACCTTTCTGTCTTTAACGTCTGCCCCGACCTTTTTCATTAAAAGCTCCAGCTTGAATATTATATTCTCAGCCGGAAGCCCCTTTCTTTCATCGCACAGCCCCGTATAATATCTTCTTATTATCTCCTGCTTTGCCGCCTCACGTACAGCGTCGTCGTCTATTATGCATTTTCCGGCCATGTTTACGCCCATATCCGTCGGCGATTTATACGGACACTCGCCCATTATCCTTTCAAGCATAGCGGACAGAACCGGGAATATCTCGATATCCCTGTTATAATTTACCGTCGTTTCACCATACGCCTCAAGGTGGAACGGATCGATCATATTCACGTCGTCAAGGTCGGCGGTGGCAGCCTCATAAGCGATATTTACCGGGTGCTTCAACGGAAGGTTCCATATCGGAAATGTCTCGAATTTGGCATATCCTGCCTTGATACCGCGCTTGTGCTCATGGTACAGCTGTGAAAGGCATGTCGCCATCTTTCCGCTTCCCGGTCCCGGCGCGGTAACGACTACAAGCTCTCTCGAAGTCTCGATATAATCGTTTTTCCCGTATCCGTTTTCACTGACTATCTCGGAAATATTAGACGGATATCCCTCTATCGGATAATGCCTGTATACCTTAACTCCCAGCTTCTCAAGCCTTTCCTGAAATGCTATGGCCGCTCCCTGTCCGGCAAACTGCGTCATTACAACGCTGCCGACATACAGCCCAATGCCCCGGAATTCATCGATAAGCCTTAAGATATCCGAATCATATGTTATGCCGAGGTCGCTCCTGACCTTGTTCTTTTCAATATCAGCCGCCGCTATAGCCATTACTATCTCGACCTGGTCTTTTATCTGCAAAAGCATTTTCAGCTTGCTGTCCGGCTCGAATCCCGGAAGTACCCTTGACGCGTGATAGTCGTCAAACAGCTTGCCGCCGAATTCAAGATACAGCTTGCCGCCGAATCTGCTTATCCTCTCCTTTATTTTCTCAGACTGAAGCTTAAGATATTTGTTGTTGTCAAATCCTATTTTCTGCATTACCTTTTATCCCCGAATTCCTCGTTAAACTTATTTTATGTTTCGTATTTTTTTCAAATATTCGTTTATAACACTCTCATATCCGTTTCCGTCAGGCTCATAAAAAACCTCGCCCTCTATTTCAGACGGCAGATACTGCTGTTTCACATAATGACCAGGATAGCTGTGGGCGTATTTGTATCCGATACCTCTTCCGAGCTTTTCCGCTCCGCCATAATGCGAATCCTGCAAATGCGGAGGGACCGTCGTCCTTATCTTCGCGACATTTGACATGGCCTTGTCTATAGCCATATAAGATGCGTTGCTCTTAGGCGCGCACGCCACATAAATCGCCGCCTGCGAAAGCACTATCCTCGCCTCCGGCATACCGAGGCGTTCTATCGCCAGTGAAGCCGCAGTCGCAACCTGGATAGCCTGCGGGTCGGCGTTCCCGACGTCCTCAGACGCGCATATCATTATCCTGCGCGCTATGAACTTGATATCCTCTCCGGCCGACAACATCTTTGCGAGATAATATACCGCCGCGTCAGGATCGGACCCTCTCATGCTTTTTATAAACGCCGATATCACATCATAGTGCTGGTCGCCGTCACGGTCATACCTTATAACACGCTTTTGTATGCACTCGGACGCGACGTCTATATCTATATGTATCTTGCCGTCTTTTGAGATCGGAGTAGTCAGCACGCCAAGCTCAAGCGCGTTAAGCGCGGCCCTCGCGTCGCCGCCCGCCATATCGGCCAGAAAATCAAGTGCTTCTTCATCGATCTCGGCATTATAACTGCCCATTCCTTTAACACTGTCGGATACCGCTCTTTTCAAAAGCGCTTTTATGTCTTCTTTTTCAAGCGGCTTTAATTCAAAGATTATCGACCTTGACAGCAAAGCTCCGTTGACTTCAAAATACGGATTTTCAGTAGTCGCCCCGATAAGTATCACCGTACCGTTTTCCACGAACGGGAGCAGATAATCCTGCTGGGCTTTATTGAACCTGTGTATCTCGTCGATAAACATTATAGTTTTTTTCTGATACATTGCAAGGCGCTGTTTCGCGTCTTCGACAGCCGCCTCCATATCTTTCTTCCCGGCGGACGTTGCGTTTATCTGAACAAACTCAGAGCTGCTCGTATGCGCTATGACCGAAGCAAGCGTGGTCTTTCCCGTCCCCGCTGGGCCGTAGAATATTACCGAGCTCAGCTTGTCCGCCATTATAGCGCGGTACAACATCTTGCCCTTGCCTATTATATGCTGCTGCCCTACAACCTCATCGAGACTTTCCGGCCTCATTCTTGCCGCAAGCGGAGCGTCCGTCTCCAATTGTTTTTCCTGCATATAATCAAACAGATCCACGATCTACCTCTTTAAACTTATTGATTACCTGTCTACTTTAATTATATAAGCCGGATTTTCTCCGGTTGTTCCCTTAAATACCGTCTCGCCAAGACTCTGAAGCATTTCTTCATTCAGCGAGCCGCCATATTTCTCCCTTTCGCAGCTTCCTACAAAGATATATTCTATATCATACTCTTCTATCAGCCGCTCGACTTCGTCCAGATTTCCCGACGTGTAGACCGTCTCAACATCTGCGATCTTTTCGTCAAGGTCGGCCGGATCGTTTCTCCAAAGCCACTCATGGACATACCAGCCGACTACCGTAGGAAGTCCGGTCATGGACGAAACTCTCTCATAATCGCTGTAGCTGTCGCCTGGCGCCTCCAGCACTACCGGGTTGCCTTCAATGTTCTCATTCAGCCAGCGTATCGCCTCTGCGTCTTCCGGAAACGACGTTTCGATATATGCCGTTGCGTCGAGCCCCTGATACAGCGAAATATCCGAGACATCGCCAAACCAGCAGCTTACCGAATACTGGAAGTATCCGCATGTCAGTATAAACATAAAAAGCAGCGCAGCCGCCAATATCCTTGCTATAAGTTTCTTAGCGTCGCTTATTATCCTGAATATCGAATACGCCAGCGCCAGTCCAAACAGCATAAACGCCTGATATGTCAGCTTGAACATCGTATTACATCTGGCGAATCCATTTTCATATATATCTTTTATGTAAACCACTTCAGGTATGAGCACAAGCCCTATCGCGCATATCCCGAACAGCAGCGCCGTCATGTCCGATAAAGTCAGATTTGAGATATAACCGCCCTGTGCGCCGCCGCGCTTCAATTCCAGATTTCTGCGCACGGTAAATACAAACAGCATTATAACGGCTCCGACCGGCAGCCCCCACAATATGACCATCTGGTAAAACGCCGAATGGTACTGGGCTATCCCAAGTCCCTGCGCCATCGTTTCAAACGTGGCGTTAAACGGTATCGCCGCAATGAACGAAACCGCCGCAAGCATTCCGGCTCTTATAAGCGCCGGCCACAAAGTTATCCTGCCGCGATGTCTCAATGTCAGCAATATGACCCCGATAACTCCTACCGTAAGATATATAACAAAATCCCAGTAATTCGTAAACTGGAATATGCCCAAAAACAGCCCGAGGAGCCATATATAAGGATCTTTGAACGCCGACAGTATTCCGGCAGACTTCCCGCTGTCCACGCTTTCCGAATTTTTGCACAGTCTTTCCTCGTTTTTCCTGAACCATGCGTACAGTATACCCGCAAAGCAAAGCACGAATATAACGTTGACAACATGTGCGTGCAGATCCCCGAGCACAAACGAGTATGACGGGAATTCGTGTATGCACTCGTCATATGTCGCAGGATTATGTCCTATATATCTTGTCGAATCCGGAAACCAGTAATCCTCATATCCGGAAAGCTTGAACACACTGCCCAATAAACCATATAAAACATAGTGCATATTTCCGGCAAGTGAAACTGCTGCTCCCGCAACAGCGCCGCCTATTACTGAAGCTGCGCCGCCCGGCTTCTTTATGCCCTTCCTGTCTTTTATAAGGTGGTAAACTATGCCGAACGGAAGCGCAAAGCCAAAAGCCGCGACGAACGTGCGCATAAGATTGTATGTAACGCTTATGCTGCTTCCCGTAAGCTTCGTGAGGAATACGGCGTAATACTGGCCTCCATAATAATAATTTATATCCTTAAGACTGTACCAGAGGTCACGGGCCGGCAGCGTTTCATCTCTCGCCATCGCCGCCATAAAACCGTAATCCATGAATTTTTCGGTTCCATAGGCCTGCGGATTGAAGCCCGCAAAATACGTCCACATGAGGAACACGCCTAAAAACAAGAGTTCTTCGAGCAATATAAGATCTATGTCAATACAGGCGTCAGTCTTGCAAACTTCCGTGCTTAGCCTTTTTCCAAAAACAAATTTAAGGATCCAGCAGGCCGCAATAAGCACGGCAGTGCAAATCAGGACCGTACCCGTATTAAAACCGGCTGCCCCAGACGTTATCAGCGCAAACGCCATAAAGCCCGACAGCGCTATGCCGATGACCTTTGAAAATATCCAGCCCCTGTCGCTGAACGTTGAAAAAAGCTTAGAGGTCAGCGGCCAGAATCCCAAACCGAACACAGCGGCCATTATACACCATTTTATATAAACGCCGCAGTCCGACCTTAAAAGAGGAATGCTGCACAACACAACGGCCATACAGCATAATAATAAAATAATTGTTTTCTTTGAAATTTTTATATAACGGTCAAACATAAAACCCGTCCGTAACACATATATCGTTAAGCAAGTTCAGCCGCAAGAGCGTCTATCTGCGCCCTGCTCTCGTCAGAAAGCGCTGATGTGATCTTAACGCAGTTCTGTGCGTATGTTATATTTTTGCTGTTCTCAAGCATTTTTGACATAACCTTCGTTGCCGAAGCAGCCCAGCTTCCGTTTTCCATAAACGCGACTGTCTTGTTCTGGAAATTGCGCTCGGTAAGATGGTTGATAAAATCCTTCATAAACGGGAAGATATCCGCATTGTATGTCGGAGAAGCAAGCACTATCTTTCCATAAGCAAATGCATTTGCTACGGCTTCAGCCATATCGCAACGAGCAAGATCCATGCAGACAACGCTGCTTCCTTTTTCTTTTATCTTTTCAGCGAGAAGCTCGGCACCCTCTTTTGTATGTCCGTAAATCGAAGCGTAAGCGATAAATACGCCTTCTTTTTCAGTCTTATAAGACGACCATATATCATAAAGATTTATGTAATGCCCAAGGTCTTCCTTAAGTACCGGTCCGTGCAGCGGGCAGATAACACTGATGTCAAGCCCTGCGGCTTTCTTAAGCAGCGCCTGGACCTGAGCGCCGTATTTTCCTACGATACCGATATAGTATCTTCTCGACTCATCGTCCCAGTCTTCGCTGACATCGTTCGCGCCGAATTTTCCGAAACCGTCGGCCGAGAAAAGAACTTTGTCAGTGCTTTCATACGAAACCATTACCTCAGGCCAATGAACCATAGGAGCGGCTACAAATGTAAGCTTATGCGCTCCGAGCTCAAGAACGTCGCCTTCTTTTATAACTACTCTGTTAGCGGCGAAATCATCGCCGTAAAAGTTCTGCATCATAGTAAACGCCTTGGCTGAAGATACGACTGCCGCAGACGGATATTTTGCGGCGAACGCGTTTATGCTCGCTGAATGATCCGGCTCCATGTGATGTACTACCAGATAATCCGGCGTCTTTCCACCAAGTACTTTTGCTATATTATCAAGCCATTCGTCCGTAAAGTTTTTATCTACGGTATCCATAACAGCGATTTTTTCATCAACGATGACGTATGAATTGTATGCCATTCCGTTCGGAACTTTATACTGTCCCTCAAACAGCTCAACTTTATGGTCGTTGACTCCGACATACTTTATATCTTTTGTTATTTCCATATGACTGTGACCTCCTGAATATTTAAAAAACCGATTTATATTTTACCACAATGTTCCTGCTATGTCTCTAATTTTTTATTATCTTGTCAGACAAAACAGAGCATATAGCGGAACGCTTTTTATATTATTTTCAAATCCGAAATTTTTCGCGGAAACACGCACCGAATACGGGCAGTCATATCG
>DVOP01000093.1 GCA_018713465.1 Candidatus Alectryocaccobium stercorigallinarum
GTGCCTTCTGAAAATATTAGCCCACAGCTCCAGCTGTATTCTGAAATAATTTCCGAAATTCTCCGGCTCAAAAGCGACCGTATGCTTTTTCCCCTCTGCGCTTAAAGCAAGCCTTTTTCCTTCTTTCAAAGAATTTTTGTACAGTTCGCCGAAGCCTTTTTTCTTAAAATATATCGATTTTATACCGAATCCTATAAAATGAAGCGGAGCGTTCAGCGCCCTTTGAAACGCCGGCATGTTTTTATATATTATATAAACATTGTTCCTTGCCGAATGGCTCACCTTGAATTCGTTATGGCGCGAGCCGCTCGTTCCGCTCCCCGCGTGCAGCACCTTTGCTTCGGGTATATACCAGTTTTCATAACCCTTTACGCGCGCCCTGTATCCGATATCCAGATCTTCAAGGTATGCGAAATGGTTTTCATCGAGCATTCCGAGCTTTATAAAAAGCTCCCTGCGGTATATCGCGGCTCCGCCGCACGCCGAAAATATCCGGACCGGTTTACCGAATTTTTCCGCGGGCTGGCCTTTTCCTCTTGCGCTCGCCCAGCCAAGCGCGTTATAAATATCGCCCGCGCCGTCTATCTTATTTTTATCCTGAAGCATAAGCATTTGCGAGCTGCATGAAAACGCGTTAGGCCGCGAATCCATTGCTTTTATAAGCGCTTCTACGAAATATTTATCCGCAACGGTATCATTATTTAGAAGAATGACATATTCTGTTTCAGAAGCCTTAACTCCCGTATTTACCGCCCTGCAAAAGCCTGTATTTTCTTCCATTTCAATGACTTTGGCATATCCGTATTCCTTTTCCAGCAGCTCGCAGCTTCCGTCATTCGAGCCGTTGTCAACGACGATAATATCAAAATCAGACATGCTCTGACATGCGAGGGAATCAAGGCATGGCGTCAAAAAATGTCTGCCGTTATAATTCGGGATTATTACAGTTGCTCTTTTCATCATCATTTTACTCTCAAAGAATAATTTGACTTTGACAAAGTGAGGTTCGGATTATAGCACGGATCGCCGCTCTTTAAAAGGCTTATCCATCTTCCGCGCATAAATTCTATTTCGGAGTAGAAGCGCCTTGCTTTTTCTTCGGTATCCTCCGCGCCCCTCGTCTTTGATTCATAGTGATACATCTGGACATAAGCGTCGTACACGATGAGATACCCCATCTCGCGCACGCGCAGGCACAAGTCTACGTCGTTAAACGCCACGGTCAGTTTTTCCTCAAAACCGCCGGCTTTCTCAAACACGTCTTTTCTCATCATCATGCACGCCGCGGTGACGGCCGAAACGTCTATCTGAGTCGACGCCCTGTGAAGATAGCCCGTCCTGTTTGCCGGCATGTTCAAAAACGCGTGTCCGGCTATCCCGCCGATACCGATCACTATACCGGCGTGCTGGATAGTATTGTCCGGATAGATAAGGCGGCAGCCCACCGCTCCTACTTCCTTTCTCTGCGCGTTCCCGAGCATGCTCTCAATCCAGCTCGGCGTTATGACTTCTATATCATTGTTCAAAAACAACAGGTAATCGCCCTTCGCATACTTCACCGCGAAATTATTGATAGCCGAAAAATTAAAGCCCGACTCCCATTTTATCACGCGTACGCGGCTGTCCTTTTCGAGTTCTTCGTAATAGCCGAATATCTCCTCTGTGACGCTGTTGTTTTCTACGATTATTATCTCTATATTTTTATATGTGCTTTTTTCGAATATGGAATCCAAGCACGCCTTAAGCGTATCTTTTCCGTCTTTATTCGGGATTATCACGGAGACGAGCGGCTCGCCCGTCACTTCATATTCGACCTTGTAAAAGCCGTGATCCAAGGTTTGGGATACTTTGGCGTTATATCCCTGCCGTTTAAGGCTTTCGCTTACCGCCCTGACTCCCGCGTCGTACGCATACAGCTTGCTGTCGGGATTGTCGGCCGTCGAAGCCTGATGAGTCCTCCAGTGATAGAGTATCCTCGGTATATGAGTTATCTTTTCGGCCAGCTCGGTGCACCGCAATATAAAATCATGGTCCTGAGCCCCGTCAAAGCCCTCTCTGAAGCCTCCGGTCTTTTCGATAAGCTCACGCTTTACTATCAGAAGATGGCATATGTAATTGTTCGCTCTTAAAAGATCCGGATTAAAATCCGGCTTAAAATGCGGCTGGCTGTGCACTTTATCCGCCCCGGTCACCTTATCCTCGTCGGTATATATGATATCCGGGTGTTCGGCCTCTATCCTGACCGCGGCTTCAAAAAGAGCGTCCGGCGCGAGCAGGTCGTCGTGGTCGAGCAGAGCCGTATAATCTCCCGTCGCCATCTCAAACGCGCGGTTCGTATTCGCCCCGATACCCTCGTTTTTCTCAAGGTCCACGGTTTTTATGCGCTTATCCCTGCCGCTGTACTCTTTGAGTATGCTGTTTACCTTTTCGTCGTCGGGGCTCGCGTTTGCAATGCAAAGCTCCCAGTTCGAATAACTCTGCGCCCGTACCGAGTCTATCATCTCCCTTAAAAATATCTCTTTTGTATGAAAGACCGGAACGGCTATGCTTATTTTAATATCTTCCTTGAATTTCCTGCCGCGCTGCTTTTCAAGCTCCGCTTCTGAAACGGCATGCTTTTCATACCACGGACCATAAGGCACTTCCTCCGGCTCTATGCGTTCCTGAAGCCTTATCATAAACTCCTTAAAGCCGTAGTGCTTAAGATATTTAAAGCCCTTTTTTATATTATATGGTCTGAATTTTCTTAACAGTTCGAAAAAGCGCGCCAATTTGCTGCTCCTTATAGTGTTTTATTTAAAATCCGGGAATTGATATATCATGTCCGCAACGTACTGCGCGTCTTCAAGCGACAGGTCGTAGTACATAGGAAGCCTCAAAAGCCTTTCACTTTCCCTTGTCGTATATACGTCTTCTCCGCAGAAGCGTCCGAATTTAAGCCCTGCCTTTGCGGAATGAAGCGGGATATAATGGAAAACGCAGTATATCCCTTTTTCGCGCATGAATTTAATAAGCCTCGTGCGGGTGTCAAGATCCTTGACCTTTATATAAAACATGTGCGCGTTATGCTTCGCATACTCCGGAATGAACGGCCTTTCGATGTAGCCCGCCGTCTCAAGCTGTTCTAATTTTTTATTATACAGGTTCCATATGGCCATTCTGTGTTCGTCTATTTTTTCAGCCTGTTCAAGCTGCGCGCACAGATATGCGGCGTTCAGCTCGCTCGGAAGATATGAGGAACCGAAGTCCACCCATGTGTACTTGTCTATCTGTCCTCTGAAAAACTTGCTCCTGTCGGTTCCCTTTTCCCTGAGTATCTCGGCCTTTTCAAGATATCCGTCTTCCTGGAAAAGGAGTGCGCCGCCCTCGCCCATTATATAATTCTTGGTCTCGTGAAAGCTGAAGCACCCGAAATCTCCTATAGTGCCGAGCGCGCGTTCTTTATAATACGCGTGTACACCCTGAGCGGCATCCTCGACTACCTTAAGTCCGTACTTTTTCGCGATAGCCATGATGGAATCCATTTCACACGCTACGCCCGCGTAATGCACCGGCGCTATCGCTTTTGTTTTCTCCGTAACGGCGCTTTCGATAAGCTTCTCATCTATGTTCATCGTATCGGGCCTTATGTCCACAAATACTATTTTTGCTCCGCGAAGCACAAACGCGTCCGCGGTAGATACGAACGTATATGAAGGCATGATAACTTCATCGCCCGGCTGAATATCACAAAGATAAGCGGCCATTTCAAGCGCGTGCGTACACGACGTGGTCAAAAGAGCGTATTTTGTTCCAAGCTCGTCCTTCATCCACTGTGTGCATCTTTTTGTAAATTCGCCGTCACCGCAAAGCTTCCCGTTAGCGACAGCCTGCTTTATATATTCCGTTTCTTTCCCCAAAAACGCAGGTCTGTTAAAATCTATCATATAGTCCTTCTTTCATGTGTTGTAAAAGCTGTTCTCCCTGCCCTCTTTAAACACCTTCATCATCTCATATGTGAGGCTGATGTCATCGTCCTTTATCTGCTGGACCTCTTCTCTGGATATCCAGTTCGCATATGAAAGCTCTTTCCGATCGATAGTTATATTCCTGTCATCGTCGGGCTCACAGAAAAAACCGAACAGCAGCGTATCGGTAAACACCCACGGCTGAGATTTATAATAGCGTAGATTCTTCACCCTTATTCCAACCTCTTCCATTACCTCGCGGTGCACAGTCTCTTCGATAGTCTCTCCCGTCTCGGCAAATCCGGCGATAAGGGCGAAATGCTTAAATCCAGTCGAATATTTCGTAAGGAGTATCTTATCTTTGTCGACGACCGCAACGATAACGGCCGGACAGATCTTAGGAAATATCATGTTTCCGCAATTCGGACATTTCATCATACGCTCAACTTCATCATGCACAAGCTTGTGTCCGCACCGTCCGCATATCCTGTTGTCCGCGTACCACCTCCCGAGCTGGTAAGATACCGCGCCGGCAAAGGACGCGATCCTGTCCGCTCCGTCCTGCCTGAGCGTCATCCGGTTTTTGAATTCAAAACCGTCTTTTTTAAGCTCTTTTATAAGAGCTTCATATTCAGCCGTCGCGTTCGCGCCGTCTTTTCCGTACATTTCCTTAAACGCGAGAAAATATCCCGTATCGTCTATCGAAAAAAGATATCTCAATTCAATACCGTCTGTATCGCAGTCGATATATGCCGGATAAACTATCTTCCCGTCTTCAGTCTTATAAAGAACGTCGTCGTTCTTTATAAACATAAGCTTTGACTTCGCGTCAGGTTCTTTTTTTTCGTAATGATTATCCAGTATAGCCGGAAATATGTCCTGTATCATCGCTCTTCTCCGAATAAAATCTGCCTTGACCGGGCCAAGATCAAACTTCAAATAAAAGGTCGCCGTATGACGGCATAGACCAATAATCCTTATCGACAAGGACCTCGAGCCTGTCTATCGGCTTCCTCAGACGGGCCATTGCCGGAACAACGTGGTCATAATAATAGATAGCGCGCGCTTTTTCCCCGCGTATCTCATTTGCCTTATCGTCTTCTATTACAAGCGCTTTCAGCGCTGAATACGCTTCCTTTAAGTATCTGTTTATACGCTCAAGTATTTCCTCCTGAACAGAAGCGTCTCCGACTCCCGCCTTTTTAATGGAATTAATATTATCGGCCAGTTCGTTTGTGTATTTCATTACGGACGGGATTATATGCTTGCCCGCGATATCTATCATGACTTTGGCGTCGATATTCAGCGTTTTCGCATAATTTTCGTATTTCATTTCAGCTCTTGCGTTGAGCTCGCTTTTTGAAAATACGCCGAATCTCTCAAAAAGCTTTACGGTCGAAGCCTTTACAAGCTCAGGAATAGCTTCTATGGTCGACCTGAGATTCGGAAGACCTCTTCTTTGAGCTTCACGAATCCACATTTCCGAATATCCGTTTCCGGAATATAAAATGCGCTGATGTTCGGTAAGGTTTCTTACAGTTATATCATGCACTGCTTTATGGATATCATTCGCCCTCTCAAGAACGTCGCACGCCTCGCTGAAAGCCTCCGCGACTATGGTGTTTATTACTATAGTGGACGAAGCGACAGAATTTTTCGCTCCGACCATTCGGAATTCAAATTTATTTCCTGTAAAAGCAAACGGAGATGTACGGTTCCTGTCCGTAGCGTCCTTGTTGAAATCCGGAAGCGAGCTTACGCCTGTATGCAGTGTTTCGCCGTGTATGCTGTGCGTGGCCTCTCCCTTTTCGATTATCTGCCTTACGACATCGTCGAGCTGCTCGCCTAAAAATACCGAAATGACCGTAGGCGGGGCTTCGTTCCCTCCAAGGCGCAGATCGTTTCCTGCGTCTGCCGCCGACTCGCGCAAAAGTCCCGCGTGTCTGTCGACAGCCTTGATTATACATGAAAGTATAAGAAGAAACTGCAGGTTTTCATGCGGCGTCTTACCCGGATCGAGAAGATTTATGCCGTCGTCCGTAGATAAAGACCAGTTGTTGTGCTTTCCCGAGCCGTTTACTCCCGCGAACGGCTTCTCATGCAGGATGCATTTCATTCCATGCGCCGTAGCGATACGCCTCAATGTGTGCATGATTATTTGGTTATGATCTATCGCTATATTCGCATCTTCAAATATAGGAGCAAGCTCGTGCTGCGCCGGCGCCACCTCGTTGTGCTGCGTCTTAGCAGGAACGCCCATTTTCCAAAGCTCAGTATTTACGTCTTTCATAAAGCCGGCGATCTTCTGGCGTATCATGCCGAAATAGTGATCGTCAAGCTCCTGGCCTTTAGGCGGCATTGCGCCGAACAGCGTATGTCCCGTATATATAAGGTCTTTTCTCTTTTTATACTTTTCAGCGTCGACAAGGAAATATTCCTGCTCGATACCTATAGTAGTGGAAACCCTTTTAGACGTTGTATTTCCCAAAAGACGCAGAAGCCTCATAGCCTGCACGTTCAGCGCTTCTATAGAACGCAAAAGCGGTATCTTCTGGTCGAGCGCTTCCCCGTTAAACGAATAGAACGCCGTAGGAATACAAAGCGTAGCGCCTGCGGCGTCTTTTCTGACAAATACCGGAGACGTACAGTCCCACGCCGTATATCCGCGCGCCTCGAACGTAGCCCTCAGTCCTCCCGACGGGAAAGAAGACGCGTCCGGCTCTCCCTTTATAAGCTCTTTTCCTGAAAAGCTGATGATAAATTTACCGTTTTCATGCGACGGGTGCAAAAAAGAATCATGCTTCTCCGCCGATACGCCGGTAAGCGGGTGAAACCAGTGCGTATAATGCGTACAGCCCTTTTCTATCGCCCAGTCCTTCATTGCCGCCGCTATAGCGTCGGCAGTCACCCTGTCCAGCTCTCCTCCATTGTCGATTATGTCTTTAAGCTTTAAATATGCCTCTTCAGGGAGACGGCTTTTCATCGTCGCGTCATCAAATACATTTTCGCCAAAATTTTCAACTAAACTGTTTCCCATACTATCCTCGCAATTTTCTGTATTATAAAGCCAACGTATACTCTGAGCTTTTACAAAACATCTTCTTCCTCGTCCTGAAAGATATCGGCTTCAGGCTCCGGAACGGATATCCTGAGCGCCTTGTTCATGTTCTCGATCGTAACGTCCATATAAGCTCCGCCCTCTTCTCCGTCAAGCGTCCATGTTATCGGCTTATTAGATTTTACACGTATCCTTGAGCCTTTATCCCTTACTACAAACTTGGATTCTACGCCTCCCGACATCGTATTCAGCACTTCCAAAAATTCTACCGGATTTTTAGTAGCGCGCACCAAAGTTATCTCGAATATGCCGTCATCAAGCACTACGTTAGGACCCGTTATAAGCTTTACGCCAGCGACCTGCGTAGAATTCGTGACCATCCCGTAAAACCAGCCGTCGGTATATTCCCTGTCGTCGACGGTCACCGTCATATCCAGAACGGGTATCTTGAAAAGACGTTTGCTCACCTCAAGCAGATAAGCAAGATATCCTATTTTATTCTTAAGGTTTTGGTCGGTAGCGTATGATATATCAGTCAAAAGTCCGAAAGCCGCTACATAGTTGAAGTACTTGTCATTGAATTTTCCTATGTCCACGCGTTTAAACGTTCCGTTTACGGCCATTTGGGCGGCTTTCAGCTGATTTCTCGATATCTTAAGCGTCGCGGCATAGTCGTTTGTACTCCCTGACGGAAGATAATAAACCGGCATATCCCTGCCGCTTTCCATTATAGCGGTAATTACCTCGTTTACTGTCCCGTCGCCGCCGGCGCAGGCCACTACGTCCACCTTGTCTATGTATTCCAACACTTTCTCGCTCGCGTCGTGCGCATGCTGCGTTGAATGTATTATTATCTCATAACCCGCTTTTGAAAAAACGTCTATCACGTCCGAAAGCCTTATCCTGATAGCTCCCTTTCCGGATTTTTTATTATAAACAAATAAAAGCTTTTTTTTCATAGCAACATCTCAAATCACATAAATATAAGACATTCTACAACATCTATACGGAAAAATCAAAACCGGCCGTTTTAAAATTCTCATGCTTATAGTCCATGAGATATGTCAGCAGCTCGCGCCTGTCTGTCCGGTTCAAGATATCTATAATCTCTGATATATTGTCCTGCGTGAAAAACCCTGCCCCGGCCATCATTTTAAGCTCCTTCACGGCGTTTTCCTCAGCCAGCGCTTTTACTGCCTCTTCGATATTATCTTCGACATGTAAAAACAGCCTTTTCCTCGTCTGTTCCGTTATCTCCCAGTCCTGAATAAGCCTCTCGCATATCATGCGTATACGGTCTGCGTTAAAATGATTCCTTAAAAGAAAGGCGTCGTAATCCTCGAAATCATACAGCCTGCCGTTTTTCCCGAACGACTTAAGCAGCTCCTCATTAAAAAACGCATGCTTCGGAAAGCTGTATGCAGCTCCGTTTTTTTCAAAAAATACGTTTTCTATATGTTTCCCATAAAAGGCGGCTTTTCCTATCTGCGTTATGCGAGCCGGGATGACCGCTTTGCAGTCGCCCGAACGT
>DVOP01000094.1 GCA_018713465.1 Candidatus Alectryocaccobium stercorigallinarum
CGGGTCTTACCGGGCTGTGGTTTGAAGATCAGAAGTATTTTGCCGCCGGTCTTAACAAAGGATATGAAGAAAAAGAAATAGAAGTGTTTAAAACCGCAAAGCGCTGGCTTGATATTTATTTTTCGGGGAAAAAGCCGGAATTTTCTGTGACGCTTCACTTTATTGGAACGGATTTTCAAAAAGAAGTGTGGAAAATATTGTGCGAAATCCCGTATGGTCGTACGACTACATATAAAGATATTGCGAATCATATAGCGGCCAGACGTGGTGCAGCGCATATGTCTGCACAGGCGGTAGGCGGCGCGGTCGGGCACAATAAGATTTCGATAATCGTTCCGTGCCATCGCGTGGTAGGGACAAACGGAAGCCTTACAGGATATGCAGGAGGACTTGATAAAAAAGAGAAGCTGCTAATGTTAGAGCGGGCTCTTAGAAATATAAAATATTATTACAAATAAAATCTGCGCCTCGTGGAAGATCGCGGGGCGCAGAAGCTCTTTACATTATTTTCGGAATGGTTCAGCATATCTTACAGAATGTTTCATTCCGTTCTCAGCGCTTCGACCGGGTCGCTCTTGGCGGCCTTGCTTGATGGTATAAGTCCGGAGAACAGCGTCAGCCCTATGCTTATAGCGACAAGCGCAATGCCGTACAGTACCGGAAGATATATGTGCACGGTGTCCATGTTGATATAACCGCGGATAAAGCTGTTTATCGGTATTGTGAGCAGCGCGGCGATTATCACGCCGAGCAGTCCCGAGCACAGGCCGATGATAATGGTCTCGGCGTTGAATACATTGGAGATGTTCCGCTTTGAAGCGCCGAGCGCACGGAGTATTCCGATCTCTTTTTTGCGCTCAAGCACGCTTATGTAAGTGATAACGCTTATCATTATTGAAGATACTATAAGCGAGATAGCGACTACCGCGATCATCACGGCGCTTATTATGTTGACCATATCGGTGACGGAGCTCATCAGCGTTCCGGTAGTATCCGAATAAGCGATGACCTGTTCGTCTTTTCCGGAAGCCTCCATGCGCGAATTATAGCTGTTCAGTATATCGATGACGGCTTCCTTGCTTTCGAAATCCTTGGGATAAATGCTTATCCCATACGGATCGTTAAGATCCGCATAGCCAAGGAGCGAAAGATTTCCGTCGTAAGTCGCGCTGTCGGATGATGTAAGCGAGGTAAGCAGCTCGGTAAGCTGGCTTGCGTCCATCGTAAGGCCGAACGCGTCAAGCAGCGTTTCGGAATCTACGTTCAATGCATTGTTTATGCTTGCGCTGATAGAGCCGGCGAGTGCGCTCATCGCTTTTTCCATGCCGCTTGTAAGCTGCGAGGTTATCTGTGACATTACGGATTCAACGGCCGACGCCATCTGTTTTTGTATAGCGTCTGAAATGGCGCTGCCGTACCGCGACATCATTTGGCTTACATAACTTTCTATTGCAGATGAAACCTGCTTTTCTATACTTTGCACGTCCACCATGTTTAAGACGCCGTCGGTCATTATTTTCTGAGCGCCGTCCGTAGCGAGATATTCGATAAAATATGAACCTATAGATTCCGCCGTGGGCAGGCTGTTTGCGGCAGCATACGCCTCGTATCCCGATGAAAGCTCTGATATGAGCTTTTGCAGCTGCTCTTGAGTTATCTGCGCGTCCGAAGAAAACTGCAGATTTTCGGACGCCCATGTGTTGAGGATATTCCAAGCAGCGTCAGTCTGCAGGAATTCGGCAAAATATTCGCTCATAAGCGTTCCGTCGGTATATCCATGCTGGGTTATATATTCCTGAAATCCGGTCATAAGCGCGGTGCTTAATGCAGTTATCTGGTCACCGGAAACAGAGATATTGTCGTTTGCAGCGATTATCTCGCGTATATTTGAAATGAGGATATCGCGGGCTTCCTGCGTACTCATATAATCCCTGAAGCCTCCCGCAAGCAGCGAAAGATCGGCTTCGGGGATCCCTGATATATATTCCTGATAGCCGGAAAGCAGGTCTGAGGCTATAGCGCTTATGTCTTCGGCGGAAACGGTTATCTTCATGCCGCTGATAATGTCGCTTAAATTCAGAGATTCGTTTCCTGTATCAGGTATCGACACAGAAATATCTCCCATGTCGGTCATGCCGGAAAGGTCGACGGAATCGGAATCCATATCGATATATTCAGACATATCTATGGAACCGCTCATTTCTTCTTCAAGCTGCTCGGTGTCGAAGTCAAAGGCTTCTGATATCATGTCAGAATCTATATCGAACAGCGATGAAAGATCGACGTCGGAATTGTCGGCCTCAGTACCGAATTCGTCGCCGGTGAATATGTCCGTGTCCGGATTCTCAAGCTGATCCTTAACGATCTGCGTGTCGGCAGCTTTTTCGATTATATGATCCGTCAGATCAGAAGTATAGTATATGCCCGGATCGAGCAGCATGCTCTGAGAATCGGTAGAAGACTGCAAAATGCCGACTACGGTAAGCGTTTCGCCGTTTTCGGCAAGAGACTGTATATAATCTGTGTTGTCTGTTTTGTCAACCCATACGTCGTACTCATCGTCATATTCATAATAATCGGTCGAATAGACGAGCTTGTAGTTGGTGCCTATTATGTCGGCGTATGTATATGTTCCGAAATCCTCGGGCACATCTGTACTGCCGCCGTCTAAAAATTCGCTTACCATGTCCTGAAGCTCTACGGAATCGCGCAGGCCGAGGGCGTACATTACAGTGTCGCTTATATCGCCGTTTGCAGTTAATACGACTACGCATTCGTCATAGCTTTCAGGCAGACGCCCCGAAACGACTTCATACTGATCCGAATATACCTTTTCGTTCGACGGAAGCTGGAAAAATACGTCTGTCGCGAAAAGTGATGAAAACGGATTGGCATCCGCCGAGAAGATACCGGCGTTTATGCTTGAGACCGCGTTATACGGATTCACCTGGTGATATTCGCCGCCATTTTCCAAAAAAATCTGCGGAGTTACATTGTATGTATACTCTATTGCGTTTACAAGGTCATATATATCGGACTCGCCGCTTTCGATATATGAACGAAGCGATTCAAGATCGTTTGAGCCGACCGTTGAAAAAAGCTTGGTAAGGGTCTCTCTTATGCCTATTTCATCTGATTCGTCGTCTGAAGTATCGGCTGTCATGAAAGACATCATATCAAAGCTGGTGTCGGTTATTTCTATCGGATAGGCGTAAAGCATAGCCTCCTGCTGGGCGGCGATATAGTCGTTTACCCCGGCGCTGGCGGCAAGAATAAGCGCGATACCGATTATGCCGATAGAACCGGCGAAAGAAGTCAGGAATGTCCTTGCTTTTTTTGTTTTAAGGTTGTTGAAGCTTAAGGAAAGCGCGGTCAGGAAAGACATAGACGCTTTGCCCATGTTTTTGTGTGAAATATTTTCCGGAGGTATAAAACACTCGGAATCTGCGGGCGGGTTTGAGTCTGAGCGTATGCGCCCGTCGCGAAGCTTTATTATCCTTGTGGCGTAAGCGTCCGCAAGCTCCGGATTGTGGGTAACCATTACGACAAGGCGGTCGTTCGCTACCTCTTTAAGCAGATCCATCACCTGCACGCTTGTTTCGCTGTCGAGAGCTCCCGTCGGCTCGTCGGCAAGAAGTATCTTCGGGTCGTTTACAAGGGCGCGGGCAATCGCGACGCGCTGCATTTGTCCTCCGGAAAGCTGCTCGGGAAGCTTGTGGGCCTGCTCTTTAAGCCCCACTTTTTCAAGAGCGTCTTCGGCACGCCTTTTTCGTTCGGCTTTTCCGACTCCGGATATGGTGAGGGCAAGTTCTACGTTAGCGAGAATAGTCTGGTGCGGTATAAGGTTATAGCTCTGGAAGACGAAGCCTACCGAATGGTTCCGGTAGGAATCCCAGTCCCGGTCCTTATATTTTTTTGTCGATATACCGTCGATTATCAGGTCGCCGCTTTCGTAGTGGTCAAGGCCGCCGATTATATTAAGAAGCGTAGTCTTTCCCGAACCGCTCGGTCCGAGTATAGCTACAAATTCGTTATCGCGCAGAGTAAGACTTACGTTATCGAGCGCTTGCTGAAGAAGATTTCCTGTTTTATATGATTTACATATGTCGTGAAGTTGAAGCAAAACAGATACTCCTTTTTATGCTAAAAATCTAAGCGGGCCGCTGCAGATACGCCCGCGTCAAAGCTTACATTAAAATAAGATCCAGCGTAAAGCTGAATCTTATTATATAACTATCATAAAAAATCTGATAAGGACAGTTTAAAATATATGTCCAAAATATTGTAAAAAGTTTCTAAATAAACTAATTTACACTGGATTTTTATCTTATAAAGTTTGTGCGGATTATAGCTTCCGCTTCCGGAAGGCCGTATTTTTCTTTGCCCAGGGCAATGCTCTTCATGAGGAATATCATGTTGCGCGCAAGCGTGCGCATTGTCTGAAGGCCTTCGAGATCCTGCTCGGCGTCGCCGGGTGCTCCGCCGTGTACGCTGTTCCAGTATGTGCTTGTAGCGATAGGCATACCCATGATACCGAAATATTTGTGGAGTTCATCGTATGTTGCCGAGGTTCCGCCGCGGCGGGCAACAGCTATGCTCGCGCCTACCTTCATCGATTTGCTGAATGGCGTGCTGTAGAACAGTCTGTCGAGGAACGATATTAGCGTGCCGTTTGCGGAAGCATAGTAAACAGGGCTCGCGATCACAAGACCGTCGGCTTCTTCGAATTTAGGAGCGGTCTCGTTTACTATGTCGTCAAATACGCATGAGCCTTTCTTTGCGCATGTTCCGCAAGCTATGCAGCCGCGAATATCCATTGCGCCTATCTGTACTGTTTCTGTTTCAATGCCTTCTGATTTGAATATTTTTTCCATTTCAGCCAAGGCGATGGAAGTGTTTCCGCCTTTGCGCGGGCTGCCGTTTATCATAAGAACTTTCATTATAAAAGTACACCTCTTTTCTCTCTTTTTCATAATAGTATAAACCAAAGGACCCTAAAAAGAAAGTGACTGCTAATGATTTATCTGTTATCATTAAAACAAATATATCCGGCAATGCAATAAAGGGGGATCTTGTATGTTGGAAAAAATGTTTAAGCTTAAAGCGCATAATACGAATGTAAAAACGGAGATCATCGCCGGCATAACGACGTTTATGACTATGGCGTATATACTTGCGGTCAATCCGTCGATAATGTCTGAGACTGGAATGGACGCAGGGGCGTGCTTTACCGCTACGGCTCTTGCGGCGCTTGTCGGAACGCTGATGATGGCGTTTCTGGCCAACTATCCGTTTGCGCTTGCGCCGGGCATGGGACTTAATGCGTATTTTGCGTATACGATAGTTATAGGTATGGGATATGAATGGCAGGTCGCGCTGACGGCGGTATTCATCGAGGGAATTATTTTCATCATACTTTCGCTTACGAATGTGCGCGAGGCGATATTCAACGCTATTCCGAACAGCCTTAAATCGGCGGTAAGTGTAGGAATCGGTTTGTTTATCGCATTTGTCGGACTCCAGAACGCGAATATAATAGTCGGCGGGTCAACGCTTATAGAGCTGTTTTCGCTTGACGGATATAATGCGGCGAAGGGCGTGCAGGGTTCGTTCAGCGACGTAGGAATAACCGTTATACTTGCGATTGCCGGAGTTCTCATCACAGGCGTGCTGGTATTTAAAAAAGTCAAGGGTAATATCCTGTGGGGTATCCTTATCACATGGGTGATTGGAATAATATGTCAGGCGGGCGGAGCCTATGTTCCAAATCCTGAGCTTGGCTTCAACAGCCTTATACCGGATTTTTCGGGCGGGCTTGCGGCTCCGAGCATTGCGCCTGTTTTCGGACAGATGAGGTTTGACGGAATTTTCTCGCTGGAATTTTTAGTTGTCATTTTCTCACTGCTTTTCGTGGATGTGTTCGATACGCTCGGAACGCTTATGGGCGTTGCGTCAAAGGCGAACATGCTTGAAAAGGACGGCACGCTTAAAAACATAAAAGGCGCTCTTATGGCTGACGCGATAGCGACGACGGCAGGCGCGGTATTCGGAACATGTACGACAACGACGTATGTTGAAAGCGCTACGGGTGTATCTGAGGGCGGAAGGACCGGACTGACGGCGTTTACGACTGCTGTTTTATTTGGGCTTGCGTTATTTTTGTCGCCGATATTCCTTGCGATACCGTCGTTCGCAACGGCTCCGGCGCTTGTGATAGTCGGCTTCCATATGCTTACAAATGTGGTAAATATAGACTTTAAGGATGTGACGGAAGCGCTTCCGTGTTATATCTGCATAATAATGATCCCGTTCTGCTACAGCATTTCAGAGGGTATCGCAATGTCTATGATAGCTTATGTGGTTCTGAATGTGGTGAGCGGATACGCGTCCAAAAAGAAGATAAGTGTTATTATGTATGTTTTGGCTGTGCTGTTTGTGCTGAAATATATTTTCCTGTGATAATTTGAATTCACAAAAGCATTTCTCACCCAGCAGTCGTCGTCTTCAGCCATAACCGCTCGATGTGC
>DVOP01000095.1 GCA_018713465.1 Candidatus Alectryocaccobium stercorigallinarum
AAAGCTGCAGCCGATAGAAGCCCTGCATACGTTATAAAAATTTAGTTTTACAGATGGATTTATATTTAAAAATAGGTTATGATATTCACAGATAATTTGCGTAATGCGGAGATGAATATCATGAGTATGCAGATGAATTTTTCAGATCTGGAATACACGAACCGCCGCAAAAAGACACGGCGCGAAATATTCCTTAAAAAAATGGATACTCTTCTCCCGTGGGACGAGTGGGAGGAGCTTGTCAAACCGTTTTATCCGAGCGGAAGCAGGGGAAGGAAGCCTCAGAGCATAAACCGTATGCTCCGCATGTTCATGCTCAAAAGCTGGTACGATCTTTCCGATCTGGCGACCGAGGAAGAGATCTACGACAGCTATTCGATGAAGCAGTTCATGAAGATAGACTTTTCCGACAGGGAACAGGCTCCGGATTCTACTACATTGTGTAAATTCAGGAAGCTGCTACACAAGCACGGCTTCGACGCGCTTATACTTCAGCAGTTCAAGGAGATATTAAAGAAAAACCACCTCCAGTTCAGAGGCGGCGTTCTTATACAGCGATAGTTCAAATACTTTGCAAAATTTTACGGCGGGTTGAAAAGCCCGCCGTTTTTTATTCCAAAAAATCTATACTATTTCACTTTGCCGCCTTCAGCATTTCCTTTAGTTCGTCAACCGCGAATTCGTAAGAACTGTTGCAGAAATGACAGTTTATCTCGATCGGCTCATTGTCCTTTATCATTTCCTTGATCTCTTTTTCACCGAGGCTTATCACCGCTTTCGCCATTCTTTCACGGCTGCAGTTACAGTTAAAGCCTACCGGTATTTTTTCAAGTATGCGAAGATCAAGCCCGTTAAGTAATTTTTCGGCTATGTCTTCCGGCGACATTCCTTCTTCGAGCATGGACGTTACCGATTTTACTCCTGAAAGATTTTTTTCGATAGTCGAAATAACCTCGTCAGAAACGTCAGGCATAAGCTGTACGATAAAGCCGCCGGCCTGCTTTACAAAATTGGTCTTGTCAAGCAGAACGCCAAGACCTACGGAAGACGGAACCTGTTCGCTCGTGGTGAAATAATATGTAAGATCTTCCGCTATCTCACCGCTTACCAGATCCACCTGTCCGACGTATGGCTCTTTAAGCCCAAGGTCGCGTATAACGGTAAGATATCCTTTTCCGACAGCGCCGCTTACATCCAGCTTACCGTTCGGCTTCGCGTGTATAAGCACATTAGGATTTTCGGGATACCCCTTGACATTTCCCTTTGAATCGGCAGTCACGGTAATGCCGCCGATCGGCCCGTCGCCCTTTATCCTGAGCGTCATCAAGTCCTTGTCGCCCTTCATCATCGGGCCCATCATAGACGCCGCGCTTAAAAGCCTTCCAAGCGCCGCCGTCGCAACCGGGCTTGTATTGTGTATCTGCCTCGCTTTTTCTACTAAATCTCTTGTGGTCACGGCGAATATACGCACCTTGTCGTCCGCCGCCGTTCCTCTTATCATATAATCACTCATTTGCTATATCCAATCCTTCCTTTTCAACTTTCCATTTGCCGTTTTCACAACTTACAATAGTAAGAGCGCAGTTTCTCTGCACCGGTCCGCCCCAGAAATCTTTCAGCGGTACGTCTTTTATTATGGAAATAACGCTTCTTATGACTCCGCCGTGGCATACTGCAAGGATATTTTCCGAATCCGTTTCATTCTCGCACATCTTGTCCAGAAAATCACGGCAGCGCCGCTTAACATCATCAAAGGATTCTCCGCCTTCAAATGCCTCAAACTTGTCGGGCGCCTTCAAAAAATTATATAAATTTGCATTGCTTTCCAATTCATCCAAGTTTATCCCTTCAGCTATCCCAAACGACATTTCATGAAGCAGATCTTCATAAACGACCGGACAGCTTCGGTTTTTCATTATATAACCGGCAGTCTGCTTCGCGCGCAGCAAAGGGCTGCAGTAGCATTTATCAAATTTTATATCTAAAAGGGCTGCCGCCGCTTTTTCAGCCTCGGCTTTACCTGTATCATTCAGCGGATTATCGGTCATTCCCTGTATTTTCCCTATGCGATTCCACTCGGTTTCTCCATGGCGTACAAAATATATTTTCATTTCAAATAATATCCTCTTACAAATATGTCTTTATTCTACGCTCTTTCCTTTTTCCCGCGCCACAACAACTATCCTGTCGCTGTTTTCCGACACTTTTTCTTCAGTGTATCCGTCAAAAGCCGCCAGAAAGTCCATTCCCGCTTCGTTCAGCAGTTCCTTTATCTCGCCGAGCTCATAGCCTCTCTGGACATGATACTCCTCATATCTTTTGTAAATATCGTCTTTTTCTTTTATGAATAACGTGAGCTGGTACTCGTTTAACGCCTCCTGCTCATCATAATAGTTTTCCCATATAAACGCGGCGTCATCGCGCGCTTCGGCTATTGAATCGCTCCCTATCTTTTCATATTTGCCGCGCGTATTAAAATCAAATATGAATATCCCGCCCGGGTCAAGGTAATTGTTCACAAGCTTAAATACCTGAAGCAATTCTTCTTTTTCAATGATATAGTTCAGACAGTCGCACGCGCTCACTACAGCCGCCATCGTGCCGTACAGCTCAAATTCCCGCATATCCTGACAGAGATATAAGATATCTTCTTTTGAAATATCGCGTTTTTCTATCGCTTTTTGCAGCATTTCGTCGGAAGAATCTATTCCTGTCATATCATATCCGGCTTTGGAAAGCATTTCCGTAAGTGTACCGGTCCCGCAGCCAAGATCCAGCACAAGTCCGTTTTCTACTCCGTGCTCTTTTAAAATGTCCACGATACGGGCGCACCATGAGCCGTAATCTACATTGTCCATGAATTCATCGTATATTTTTGCAAAAGCGGTATACTCTTCCATACTATTCTCCGATAAGCCAAAACGCGCCTGATCTTTTTTGCCTCTTATATCCTGTTAATGCCATGTTCCCCGCTTAAAGCAGGAAACATGGCATTTTATTTTATTCAGGTTTCACATCCTCAGCCTTAAGCTGTCCGTTTTCTGCGGTGATCCTTATTGTATCGCCTTCGTCCACGTCTCCGCTTAAGATAAGCTTAGCCGACAATGTCTCAACCGTTTTCTGCAGATATCTGCGCAGCGGGCGCGCGCCGAACTGCGGTTCATATCCGCCGTCTATTATCATATCTTTTGCCTCGTCCGTCAATACAATCTTAAGGTCTCTGTCTGACAGACGTTTGTTCATGTCGTTTACAAGAAGCTCAACGATGTTCGCAATATTTTCTTTTGTAAGCGGCTTGAACATGATTATCTCATCGAGCCTGTTCAGGAACTCCGGTCTGAAATGAGCTCTAAGTTCCGCCTGAACCATTTTCTGCGCTTCTTCCGAGATCTCTCCGTCCTCTTTTATACCGTCAAGCAGATACTGCGATCCTAAGTTTGACGTCATAATGAGTATCGTATTCTTAAAGTCGACCGTGCGGCCCTGCGAATCGGTTATCCTTCCGTCGTCAAGCACCTGAAGCAGTACGTTGAACACGTCCGCATGGGCTTTCTCGATCTCATCGAAAAGCACTACCGAATAAGGTTTGCGCCTTACAGCCTCAGTAAGCTGACCGCCTTCTTCATATCCCACATATCCGGGCGGCGCTCCGATAAGTCTCGATACCGAGAACTTCTCCATGTATTCGCTCATATCGATACGAACCATGTTGTTCTCATCGTCAAACAGACTCTGAGCAAGTGTTTTCGCAAGCTCTGTCTTTCCTACGCCGGTGGGTCCCAAGAACAGGAACGAACCGATCGGCTTGCTCGGATCCTTTATGCCTGCTTTTGAACGGATTATCGAATCCGAAACCTTTGTCACCGCTTCGTCCTGGCCTATTACACGTTTATGCAGCTGGCTTTCAAGTGAAAGCACCTTTTCTCTTTCACCTTCAGTCAGTTTTGTAACAGGTATACCCGTCCAGCGCGATACGATAGCCGCGATCTCATCTTCTTCAACGCTTTCATGAACAAGTGACATATCTTTAGCTTTTACTTTTTTCTCTTCTTCCTCGAGTTCTTTTTGCAGTCTTGGAAGTTCACCGTACTGCAGCTCGGCAGCCTTGTTAAGATCGTACTTCTGCTGCGCGATCTGTATCTGACTGTTGACTTCTTCTATCTGCTCACTGAGTTTGGAAAGCCTGTCAACGGCGTTCTTCTCATTTTCCCACTGTGCTTTCGCCGAATTGAATTTATCCTTAAGCTCAGCAAGCTCTTTCTGCAGCGTTTCGAGTCTTTCCGCGCTGAGACGGTCAGTCTCTTTCTTAAGCGCCGCTTCCTCTATTTCCATCTGCATTATCTTTCTGTTCATCTCGTCAAGCTCTGTTGGCATTGAATCAAGCTCGGTCTTGATAAGAGCGCACGCCTCGTCCACAAGGTCGATCGCTTTATCAGGCAGGAATCTGTCGGAGATATATCTGTCGGAGAGAGTAGCCGCCGCCACAAGAGCGCCGTCTGTTATCTTAACTCCGTGGAATACTTCGTATCTTTCCTTAAGACCCCTGAGGATAGAGATCGTATCTTCGACGGTAGGCTCGTCGACCTGGACCGGCTGGAATCTTCGCTCAAGCGCCGCATCCTTTTCGATATATTTCCTGTACTCGTCAAGCGTTGTAGCTCCAATGCAGTGCAGCTCGCCTCTTGCAAGCATGGGCTTAAGCATGTTTCCGGCGTCCATCGCGCCGTCCGTCTTGCCCGCGCCGACTATTAAGTGAAGCTCGTCTATGAACAGGATTATCCTGCCGTCGCTCTTTTTAACTTCTTCAAGAACCGCTTTAAGCCTTTCCTCGAACTCTCCTCTGTATTTCGCGCCTGCTACAAGCGCTCCCATATCCAGCGAGAATATAGTCTTATCTTTAAGCGCTTCCGGCACGTCGCCCTTTACTATACGCTGGGCAAGTCCCTCGACTACGGCTGTTTTGCCGACTCCGGGTTCACCGATAAGAACAGGGTTGTTTTTTGTCTTTCTCGAAAGGATACGTATCACGTTCCTTATTTCCGCGTCCCTGCCGATAACGGGATCGAGTTTGTGATCTCTGGCTCTTTCAACAAGATCCGCTCCGTATTTATTTAAAGTATCGTATGTATCTTCCGGATTATCTGTAGTTACCCTCTGATTTCCCCTTACGGTGCTTAAAGCCTGCAGGAATCTCTCACGGGTTATTCCAAACTCTTTGAACAGTCCTTTTATTGCCGGAGACTGATTTTTCAGTATCGACAAAAACAAATGCTCGACCGAAACATACTCGTCACCCATTGCCTTTGCTTCGTCCTCAGCCTGGACAAGCGCCTTGTTCAGATACTGTCCGATATAAGGCTGTCCGCCCTGTACCTTCGGGTTTTTATTTATCAGCTGTTCAACGCTGTTTTTAAAATAATTCGGCTCTATTTCCATTTTCTCAATAAGCTTGAGTATCAGGCTGTCTTCCTGATTCAAAAGATTATAAAGAAGATGCTCTTCTTCGATCTGCTGATTTCCGAAGTCATAAGCGCATTTTTCAAGCTCCTGAACAGCCTGAACTGATTTTTGTGTAAATTTGCTTATGTTCATAATCTATTCCTCCAATCATAAAACAGCTTCCGCCACAAATATACCTGCGCGGAATCTGTGTCTTTTCATCAACTGATTGAAGTATAGCACTATTGTTAGCACTCGTCAATAGTGAGTGCTAATTTGTTTTATGAAATATCTGTGAAGTTTTGCCAGCAATTGCGGAAGCTGTCAGGCGGAGCAATTGTGGTTGTTAACAGAAAAGGAAAGACAAATTTCCTGTAGATAAATCTATATTTTTACCAAAAATCGACTTGCATTTTGTGTCAAATCCTCATTACATATGATTGACTTAAATCATGTTCATTGTTATAATGAAAACGTGGAAACCAGGACGGTTGCCGCAACATTAGCTACTTAATTTTAAGTAAGCTGTCTGTTGGTGGCAGACGGCTTACTTCTTTTTATTGTTGAATATATTCCAAATTTGGATAATTATCCAA
>DVOP01000096.1 GCA_018713465.1 Candidatus Alectryocaccobium stercorigallinarum
TCCTGAAGCATTTTTATATTTATAAATTTAAGATCATGTTCTTTCGCGAACTGAGCGATCTCAGGAGATCTCATCATAGTTCCGTCGTCGCGCATTATTTCGCAGCATACGCCTGCGGGTTCCAATCCGGCAAGGCGCATAAGATCGGTAGTTGCCTCGGTGTGTCCGTTCCTTTTCAATACGCCGCCCTTTCTTGAAACGAGCGGGAATACATGACCGGGACGGCGCAGATCCGACGGCTTTGTATCCGGGTCGACGAGCTTGCGCATGGTATATCCGCGTTCTTCGGCAGAAATTCCGGTCGAAGTATCGATGTGGTCAACGGCAACGGTAAAGGCCGTTGAATGGTTGTCTGTGTTTTCGCTTACCATTTGCGGAAGGCCGAGCTTTGCGGCCAGCTCCGCTGTTATAGGCGTGCAGATAAGTCCTTTGGCGTATTTCGCCATGAAGTTTATGTTTTCCGTCGTGGCGAACTGGGCGGCGCATATCATATCGCCTTCGTTTTCCCTGTCTGGATCGTCTGTAGTAAGGACTATTTTACCGTTTTTAAGATCTTCGATTGCTTCTTCGATAGTATTGTATTCGATTTTAGCTGATGTACTCACGATATATCCCTCTTTCCTTAAAAATCATATTTTTCAAGCATTTCCATTGTAAGACCGGATTGCTGTTTTTGACTGTCTGGCTGACTGCCGTCTGAATTACCGAAAAACAAAAGCTTTTCGACATATTTGCCTACCATATCGTTTTCAAGGTTTACGATGTCGCCAACGTTTTTGGTAAGCAGCGTGGTTTCCTTTGCGGTATGGGGAATGACCGATACTTTAAAGCAGGTATCGTCAACATACGCTACCGTAAGGCTTACTCCGTCTATGGCGATAGAGCCCTTTTCTATTATGTATTTTAAGATCCCGGGCGGAGCCGAGATAGTGACCCATACGGCGTTTTCTTCTTTTTTTAGAGAAGCCACCGTTCCGGTGCCGTCGATGTGGCCGGCGACTATGTGTCCGCCGAATCTTCCGTCGGCCGCCATAGCCCTTTCAAGATTAACATGATCCCCGGGTCCGCATTTGCCAAGACTGCTTCGCCTGACGGTTTCAGCCATTATGTCGGCGGTAAAGCCGTCCGGCAGGAGAGTTACGACCGTAAGGCAGACGCCGTTGACGGCTATGCTGTCGCCTATTTTGGTGTTTTCAAGGACTTTTTTTGCTTTTATCGATATTTTTCCGGAGCTTCCGGAAAGAGAAACGGAACGTACCGTTCCGAGCTCTTCGATTATCCCTGTAAACATGAGCTTGTCCTCCTGTAAAAATTAGTAGTTATATTAAGTGTACGCAGAGGTGTTATTTTAAAAGTTTGTAGTTTAGCAGGATATCTTCACCGAACATATCCGTGCCTGTAAGCTGCAGTCCATATGCTTCAGAGGGGAGAGATACGCCGTCGCCCGAGACTGGGGACGCCGCGCCTTTTCCGCCGAATATCTTAGGTGCGATAAAAGCCTTTATCTCGTTTACTATCCCGCATTTGAGAGCGCTGTAGTTGAGCGCTCCGCCGCCCTCTAAAAGAATGCTGTTTATGCCTCTGCTTCCGAGTATGGTCATCAGTGTTTTCAGATCCACTTTTTTTCCACTGTCCGGCACATAAAGGATCTCAATCCCGCGGCTTTCCAGAAATTTTATTTTGCCCGAAAATTCGTGGTTGAACAAGGCCTCTGAGCCGGTCAGGGCGCATGCGATGATCGTGCGGTATTTTGAAGCGGTCTGGACTATTTTACAGTCCGCCGGGATGCGTAAAGAGCTGTCGCAGATTATGCGTACCGGGCTTCTTTTGCCGTCGATCCTGACGTTGAGCATTGGGTCGTCCGCAAGTACTGTACCGATCCCGGCCATTATGCCGGTGTATGTATATCTCATCGCCTGAACACATTCTCTTGCCTCTTCGCCGGTTATCCATTTGGAGGCTCCGGTTTTTGTGGCTATTTTGCCGTCGGCAGTCATCGCGTATTTCATCACCACGTAAGGAGTTTTTGTCGTGATATAATGGAAAAATACGGGATTAATCGCGTCGCATTCATCGCGCATAAAATCTTCTTCAACGGTAACGCCGGCCGTCCTTAATATTGCGGCTCCCTTTCCGGAGACGAGCGGGTTCGGATCTCTTGAACCTATTACGACCCTTGATATCTTATTTTCAAGTATGGCGTCAGTGCACGGAGGCTGTTTGCCGTGGTGACAGCAGGGTTCCAGCGTCACATATATCGTTGCGCCTTCGGCACTTTCGGTAAGATTTTTGATAGCGTTTCTTTCGGCATGGAGATCGCCGTATTTTGCGTGATATCCCTCGCCTATTATCTTTCCGTCTTTTACTATTACGGCTCCTACGAGCGGATTCGGGTCAACAGCGCCGGTCCCGAGTTTCGCAAGCTCTATAGCGCGGAGCATATAGTCTCTGTCCGTCATTTTGCCTCCTTATTGGAACGGAGCGGTGGTAATTAAAAAGCCCCGAATCCTTAGATTCAGGGCGTTGGCATACAAAATAAACCACATCTTCTTCCATCCAGACTTTACTGTCGGCTTCGGAGTTTCACCGAATCGTGCCTTTCGGCTCGCGGGCTTTACCGCCGGTGGGGAATTTCGCCCCGCCCTGAAGATATCTTTTATAACAGTAACAAGTATACAACTCGCAAAAGCATTTGTAAAGACATGAAAACAGTCTGTTTATGAAACCGTGTTGTCCGTATTTGAACTGCTGTCCTGAGGAAGATAAGCCTCGACTACAGCGGTCTGAGAACGGATAGCTTCGGTATCGGAATCGCTCATCTTGTCTACTTTTTTGCCGCGTATGAGTTTTTGAAGCAGCATAGTATCGCTTTGTATCGTTTTTCTCATAGATTTATCAAGCGTTTTTTTGTTTTGCTTAAGATACTGGTCGGCTTTCATGCATGCTTTGTTGGCTTCAGTAAGAACGGTGAAGCGGTCCTTGCGCGTACTGTCGGAACTTGCGTATTCCTTTGCGTCGTTTATGGCTTTTTCGATATCTGCGTCAGAGAGGTTTGAAGTCGCAGATATAGTTATTTCATTGCTCTTTCCGGTTCCGAGATCCTGCGCGGAAACTTTTACTATACCGTTTGCGTCTATATCAAAAGTGACCTCTATTTGAGGAACGCCTGCCGGAGCGCGCCGTATTCCTGTCAGCTTGAATTTTCCGAGAAGGGTGTTGTCGCGCGCGAAAGGCCTCTCGCCCTGAAGCACGTTTATCTCGACTACAGTCTGGTTGTGGGCGGCCGTAGTGAATATCTGGCTGTGTCTTGCGGGGATAGTAGTGTTCCTTCCTATAAGCTTTGTAGCTACGCCGCCGACGGTTTCTATTGAAAGCGTAAGCGGAGTGACGTCCATAAGGATTATTTCCGAAGCGGTTCCGGTCGTTATTTCTCCGCCTAATTTTCCGCCCTGCACGGCTGCGCCTAAAGCAACGCATTCATCAGGGTTCAGATTTTTTGACGGCTCTTTTCCGGTAAGCTGGCGGACTTTGTCCTGGACTGCGGGGATCCTTGTGGAACCGCCGACTAAAAGCACCATTCCAAGCTCCGAAGCGCTCATTTTCGCGTCGGCAAGGACGTTTCGTACAGGACCCTCTGTGCGGGCGATAAGATCCTTTATGAGCTCGTCAAATTTGGCTCTTGTTATTTCCATTTCCAAATGGACGGGAGTTCCTTTTACCGTGCTTATAAACGGAAGATTTATGCTTGCAATGCTCTGCGATGAGAGCGTTTTTTTTGCTTCTTCCGCGGCTTCCCTTACACGCTGCATAGCTACGGGGTCTTTGGCGAGATTTACATTGTTCGTTATTTTATACTGGTCGACTATGTAATTTGCGAGACGCTCGTCGAAATCGTCGCCTCCGAGATGGTTGTCGCCGGCGGTCGCGAGAACTTCGATGAGGTTGTCGCCTATCTCGATAAGGGAAACGTCAAAAGTTCCTCCTCCAAGGTCGTAAACCATTATTTTCTGGGCCTGTCCGTGGTCGAGGCCGTATGCGAGAGCGGCCGACGTAGGCTCGTTTATTATCCTGAGGACGTTAAGGCCGGCGATCCTTCCGGCGTCTTTGGTGGCCTGACGCTGAGCGTCGTTAAAGTATGCCGGAACAGTTATTACAGCTTCGGTGACGCTCTGGCCGAGATAGCTTTCAGCGTCTTTTTTCAGCTTGGCGAGTATCATTGCCGATATTTCCTGCGGAGAGTAGTTTTTGCCGTCGATCTTTATACGGTAATTCGTACCCATTTGTCTTTTAATAGAAGAAATAGTCCTGTCGACGTTTGTTGCGGCCTGCCTTTTCGCGACTGATCCGACAAGTCTCTCGCCTTCTTTTGTGAACGCCACGACAGAAGGAGTGGTCCGCATTCCCTCAGCGTTTGCTATAACTACAGGCTCGCCGCCCTCCATAACGGCGACGCAGCTGTTAGTCGTGCCTAAATCTATTCCGATAACTTTTCCCATGGTGTCCTCCGGTGCTTTATATTTCTGATATGCCGGCAAAATATATTTCGCCTTTAGTATAATAACACAGCCGCACTATAAATTCACATAAACTTTTTATAAATACCGGAGCTACGGACGGCAGTTTCCGCACGGGCTGTAGCCCTTCTCGATAAGCTCGGAGCGCGTGCCGGTATATTCGCGCCTGTTCTGCTGGGCGATATCGTTTATTGACGGGCAGTCGGGAAGGTGAAATTTTTTGGTGTTTGTGTTTATCATATACGAAGGCTCTTTGCCGTCGTCGCTTAATGAACCGTTTTCTTTGTTTTCGGCGGTTTCGGCAACGGCTTCGGCATCTATTTCCGAAAGAGTTCCGTTCACTATATCGTCAACCTCGGTTTCGAGCACCTCCTGTGTGCCGGAAGCGTATTCTATCTCGTTTTCGTAATCGGAAACAAGAGAGCTTTCTCCTGACGAATAGTCTATATCAATACCCGGCTGGACATTATAGATATATACGTTGAAGCATATCGCGTCGTCTTCGACCGAAAGGGCTTCGATCTCAACGCCTGAAGCAACGAGGTCGTCGCCGTCATAAACAGGAGTGACTCTGTAGAGCACGTGATTATCAGTGCTTTTGACATAATCAGCCACGGCGTTTTCGAATGGCAGCATTCCCTGTACGTTGAACCATCTTGTGCCGGTTATAAGATTCTGGGTGTTGGCGTTTTCGCCTGAGAGCTGGAATCCTATAAGATGGCAGCGGTTATACAGGTAATTCCCGTCGACCACGTCCGTATATTTGGCGGTATGCCAGCCCGACGGCTTTATCATTCCAATATCGCCGCGTTCTTCGGTGGGCATTGTTTCTTCGCAGATGTTTGCATACGCCGTCTGGCAGCGGCCGAGGTCGTCCTGCTCGCTGTATTCTTCAAAAGGTTCGGTAGTGAGCTCATCTTCAGTAAAAAAAGGAACGTTGTCGTTCACAGTGGTAAAAACACAGCCGGCGTAATCCGGAACGTCTTCAAGCGCAGCTGGGGAAGAAGACGATATATTTGCCCTGGCAGACGCGCCTGAGCCGGAAAAAGAGCAGCCCGCAATGCTTAAGGACAGGGCGGCGATAGTAAATACAAGTATGATTTTTTTACAAATATAAGATATATTTTTCATAAACATCTCCAAAAACAAATGTTCTAAACAACAGGTATGATAACATATATACATGTGTTTGAGAAGATGTCCGGCGTTATGCGGCGCAAGTTTTAGCGGCTTGTAATATATGCCGTTTGGGTGTTAAAATATGTGGACAGTGATTATATTAGAAAAATATGTTTACAGGAGAAATTCAGGCATGAAATTTATATATCCGGCGATAGTAAAAAAGTTAGATGACGACCGCTATTACGCGAGATTTCCGGATCTGGAATGCTGCGAGGCGTACGGAGATTCCATAGATGAGGTAATGGACAACGCAAACGCTGCCGCGTATACGTGGATAGAGACCGAGCTCGAGGACGATGACGCGGTGCTTCCGCGTGTTTCTGATTTCGAGGACATAGCGCTTGATGAGGGCGAATTTTTGAGAAACGTCTGCGTTACGATGAGATTTTTCGAGGGCTGGGACGAGTAAAAAATACCCTGCGGAACAGTTGGTTCCACAGGGTATTATCTTATTTATAAGGATAAAATCATTCAAACCCCTGCAGCAGCTTTAAAACTACCGGTCGGGTTATTTCATATATTGAAAGCTTGGGGTATGCTAAGCCTGCTTTATCCATAGCGCTGGCCTGCTTGTCTGTAACCTTCGTGTACGGATATATGCCAAATATGAACGGGAAAAACGCGTACAGGAAAGCCTGAATGTCGCTGTCCGTCATTGCCGTAAAGAATTTCTTAAGGCATGAACTGATACAGTCCAGCGTGCGCTTATATACCTTTTTAAATTCGACAAGATTGTCTAAACGGCAGTATTCTTCAAGGTCATAAAGATTCATGGACAGGATCTTAAGCAGTCTGTCGCGCCGGCTTAATGTGCCGGCGAGCCCGTCGGCAAACTGTCCGGCAGTCATCGTTTCATTTTGGTAGCGCATATTTTCGATATCGGCTATCCATAATTCATATTCACGCTGCAGCAGAGCTAAAAAGATCTCTTCTTTTGTGTGAAAATAATTATAGATAGAGGTGCGGGTAAACGAAGTGGCGCTGCCTATTTCCTTTATGGTTATGTCCTTGAAATTCATTGTTTCATACAGCTTTGCGCAGGCGCTTATTATTTCTTCCCTGCGCGAATTTGTAAGTTCAGGTGAACCCTTCGGCATGATATCCTCCTAAGATTACAGTATGGATCTTACCCATGCTGCGATGTCCGCATTGTTCAGCAGCTTGCCGGGTTTCCAGTTGGCGTCCGGATAATGCTGTTTGAGGCTCTTTTCGCAGCTGCCTATACCGCTGCTCCCCGAAGTCGCGAAAGGAATAAAGGTTTTTCCTGAAATATCATAGCCGTCGAGGAAGGTATCTATGATACGCGGTTCTGTATACCACCATATCGGGAAGCCTATGAATATTGTGTCATATTGCGTGAAATTGTCAACCTTTCCGGTGATTTCGGGACGGCTGGCCGGATCGTTCATTTCTATAGTGCTTCTGCTTTTCTTATCTGTCCAGTCAAGGTCTGCCGAAGTATACGGAACGGCAGGCTTGATTTCAAAAAGATCAGCGCCCGCTGCGTCTGCGACCTGTTTTGCGGCGCGCTCCGTAATTCCGCTTGCTGAAAAATATGCTACTAATATCTTGCTCATATGATCTTCCTTTCTCCCATAAATGGGGTCATGCATACTGCACAATAATGCGCTGTTTTATTTGGGGCATGCCATCAGAGGCATTCGTTGAATATTTTAATAATATCTTCGCGGTCGAGAACTTTATAGCCGCCTTTCATTATAAGGGTGCTGTCCGCGAGCGACGGTATCATTTCTTTTGTGACTCCAAGCTCGGAAATATTCATAACAAGGCCTAATTCTTTCATCCAGTCAGCCATAGTTTCAAGACCTTCGTTTGCGATCTGTTCGTCGCTTTTGCCGGACGGGTCGACGTTCCATACGCTTACCGCGAAACGTTTGAATTTTTCAAGGCCGTACGGCATTATATAACGGTAATATGGAAGGGATACGGCTGCGAGAGTCATTCCGTGAGTGGCGTTCGTATGCGCGCCAACGGCCTGTCCGAGCATATGCACCATCCAGTCTGTAGTTTTGCCCTTTGCGATAAGTGTGTTTAAAGCCCATGTAGCCGTCCACATGATGTTGCTTCTTGCCTCGTAGTTCTGAGGATCCTTATTCGCTATGCGGCTGGAATGTATTACAGAACGCATAAGACCTTCGCTTATGTAATCGCTCGTATTGTCGTCCGTGCCCGAGAAATACTGCTCGCATATGTGATTAAAGATATCATAGATACCGGCAACCATCTGGTAGTGGGGAAGCGTAAGCGTATATTTCGGGTTGAGTATGGAGAACTTCGGCATTATTTCTTCGCTTCTGAAGACATGTCCGATCTTCATCTTTGTATCGGTATTTGTAATGACCGCGCCGGCGTTCATCTCAGAACCGGTGCCGACCATCGTAAGTATGCAGCCTACCGGAACGATCTTGCATGTAGGCTCCTTGAAATCAAGATAATATTCCTGCCATGGATCGTTTTCGCAGTTTATCGAGACGGAAACGGCCTTTGAATAGTCGCAGACAGAGCCGCCGCCGACAGCGAGGATAAGATCGGTATCGTGTTTTCTTGCGATCTCGATACCCTCATACAGTTTGTTGAGGGTGGGATTCGGCATAACGCCGGAAACTTCCGCGATATCCTTGCCGTTTTCTTTTAATATATTTACTACTTCATCGTATATACCGTTTTTCTTTATAGAACCGCCGCCGTATATAAGAAGCACGTTTTTTCCGTATTTCGGGAGCTCTCTGCTAAGATATTTCATTGAATCATCGCCGAAATATAATTTTGTCGGGTTGCAGTAAGAAAATGTTTTCAGCATAGTGATATGTCTCCTTGGAATTATTCTGACGTTGTGTCAGTAATTGTATTATAGGCTTATTCTGACGCAGTGTCAATAATATTTTCATGAAAAAATAATAATGTATTCCTTATATAAAATAAAGCTGGTATTTATGCTTAAAAAAGCTTGACAGAATGACGTCGGGTACGTATAGAATTATTATATGGATAAGACTTTAAACGGTATGGAAATGCCGAAAAATAAAGTATATTAAGATGATTGGAGGATCAGAGATGAAGGTTTTGGCTATAAACGGATCGCCGCGCAAAGACGGAAACTGCGCCGATATGCTTGAGGTGCTCAGAAAGAGGCTGGAAAAAGAGGGCATTGAATTTGAAGTGCTGAATGTCGGAACAAACGTAAAGCCGTGTCTTGCGTGCTACCACTGCATGAACGACAGCGAGATCAAATGCATTCAGGATAAAGACTGCGTAAACGAAGCGCTCAAAAAAGTGCAGGAGGCTGACGGAATCGTGCTCGCAAGCCCGGTTTATCACGGCGGTATCACCGGAAACCTGAAATGTTTTATAGACCGTCTGTTCTTAGTCGGAGGACTTACGAGAAATATATTCAAGCACAAGGTCGGAGCTGCTCTTTGCACAGTGCGCAGATCAGGCGGACAGGGAACATATCAGCAGCTTTTGGGAGTTATGGACGCGTTTGAGATGGTACTTGTAACGTCCGATTACTGGAGCGTTATCCATGGAGCCGAAAAGGGCGAAGCCGTAAAAGATATCGAGGGTGTCGAGGTCGTTGAAAAACTCGGACGCAATATCGCGTGGGTTCTTAAATGTATTAAATTCTCGGGAGTAGAGCCGCCGAAATCGGAGCCGAGGACGATGTATAATTTTATAAGATAAGAATTATGAGGGTATTATTTTAGTTTAATTAATATAAGATTTTTTGGCAGGTGTATTCATCGGTTTATTATTTCCGAAAAATACATCTGCCAAATTATTATAATGGATTTTTGTCCGGTATATCTTTTGTTGAAGAGCGGCATATTATTGATGGAGAAAGAATAATTTTTTGATTATGCCATTGGTTTTGACGCTCTATCATATTTGTTATCATCGTAACAGCAGAAAGTGCCATTTGCTCTAATGATTGAGAAATTGAAGTTAGATACAGCTGTGGCAATGAAGAAAAAACTGTATCATTGCATCCTATTATACCAAATTCTGATGGAATTTGAATAGAATGGTCTTTGGCATATGCAAGGCATCCAAAAGCATTAAAATCATCACAGAAAAAAGCCGCGTCGGGCGGTTCTGGTAACGAAAAGAATTCTTTCGCTTTTTCGTATCCGGATTCTATTCCGGGCATACAAAAGGTAATAAAGTCATCTGAAATTATAAGCCCGTTTTCGTTTAGTGCGTGTATATAGCCGTCTCTTCGTTTTTTATATGCCATATTGCTTTCCG
>DVOP01000097.1 GCA_018713465.1 Candidatus Alectryocaccobium stercorigallinarum
ATGGGCGATCTCAACAAGCGCCGCGGAAGAGTTCTTGGAATGAATCCGGCAGGAAACGGAAAGACGGTCGTTGAGGCTGAAGTTCCTGAGCTTGAGATCTATGGATATGCAACAAATCTTCGTTCTATGACAGGCGGAAGCGGAACATATGAATATGATTTCTGCAGATATGAGCAGGCTCCGTCAGACGTCCAGGAAAAACAGATAGCTGAAAAAGCGGCAATGGACGAAGAGGAATAAAGGAGAAATTATGAAACAAAGGACATTATCAATCTTAGTTGATAATACCGCCGGCGTGCTGCAAAGAGTCGCAGGACTTTTCGGACGCAGGGACTATAATATAGACAGTCTTACGGTTGGCGAGACCGCAGACCCTAAATATTCAAGAATGACTGTGGTTGCCAGAGGAGACGATCAGGTACTTGACCAGATAACGAAGCAGGTCGAGAAGCTGGAGGACGTCGTTAAGGTAAAGGTGCTTGAGCCCGACAGCAGCGTTCAAAGAGAACTTATAATGATTAAGGTTCGCTGTGACGCGGCGCAGAGACAGAGCATAGTATCGCTTGCGTCTATATTCAGGGCGAAGATAATAGACGTCGGAAAAGAGTCTATCATCATCGAGGCTACGGGCGCAAAAGGAAAGCTTGAAGCGCTTGTAGATCTTCTGAACGGTTTCGAAATTCTCGAGCTTGCGAGAACCGGCTTAACCGGACTTTCAAGAGGCGCGGACGATGTGACGTATCTTGACTGATCAGTTTATATTTAAAATTTGATTTGAAACTCAGGCTCAGCAACAGAGCCTGAGTTTTTAAAATGAAATTTTCGGTTTTACAGTCCAAAGGAAAAAAGTTTTCGAGGATTTTGAAAAAATACAGTTTGATTTTCAGATAAGCTGATTTTCTGCGATTTTTTTCTTGCGGATATAAAAAAATAGGTATATAGTAACATTTGGTGAGTAAAATTTTATATTTTTCACGGAGGAGTATTATGTCAGCAAAAATTTACTATCAGGAAGACTGCAACCTTTCAATGCTCGAGGGCAAAAAAATAGCTATCATCGGTTACGGAAGCCAGGGACACGCTCATGCGCTTAATCTTAAAGATTCAGGCTGCGACGTTGTTATAGGACTTTACGAGGGAAGCAAATCAAAAGCTAAAGCAGAGGCTCAGGGCTTAAAGGTTTACAATACAGCAGAAGCTGCAAAAATGGCTGATATCATCATGATCCTTATCAATGATGAGAAGCAGGCTGCAATGTACAAAAAGGATATCGAGCCGAACCTTGAGGCAGGAAATATGCTTATGTTCGCTCACGGCTTCAATATCCATTATCAGCAGATAGTTCCGCCGGCAGATGTTGACGTCTGCATGGTAGCTCCAAAGGGACCGGGACACACTGTAAGAAGCGAGTATCAGGCAGGAAAGGGTGTTCCGTGTCTTGTTGCGGTAGAGCAGGACGCTACAGGAAAAGCTCTTGACATAGCACTTGCATATGCACTTGGTATCGGCGGAGCAAGAGCAGGCGTTCTTGAGACGACCTTCAAAACAGAAACAGAAACAGACCTCTTTGGAGAGCAGGCTGTTCTTTGCGGCGGCGTTTCAGCTCTTATGCAGGCCGGATTTGAGACACTTGTTGAAGCAGGATATGATCCGAGAAACGCATACTTTGAATGTATCCATGAGATGAAGCTCATCGTTGACCTTATCTATCAGTCAGGCTTCAAGGGAATGAGATATTCTATTTCAAATACAGCTGAATACGGCGATTATATTACAGGACCGAAGATCATAACAGAAGAGACAAAGAAGACTATGAAGAAGATCCTTTCGGATATCCAGGACGGAACATTCGCAAAAGACTTCCTTCTCGATATGTCGGCTGCAGGCGGACAGGCTCACTTCAGGGCTATGAGAAGAAAAGCGCTTGAGCACCCGTCAGAGATCGTCGGCGAAGAAGTTCGCAAGCTTTACAGCTGGAGCGACGAAGACAAGCTCATCAATAACTAAATCGTATTTTATTACATCGGCTGGTTTTCCGGCCGATGCTTTTTGATTAATGTAAAAGCCGCCGCGCATATGCGCGGCGGTTGTGCTTTTATTTACAGATATGCTTTAATGAAAACAGCCGCTGCATTGTTTTATCGAAGCGGCTGTTGGTATATTGAATATTTAAGGATTTATTATTTTTCCTGCGAGTGCACAGTTCGCGGCGGTCACAGGTGACGCGAGATAAATCTCGACCTTGGATGTTCCCATTCGCCCCAAGAAATTGCGGTTATTCGTTGCGACAACGCGTTCGCCGTCGGTGAGTATGCCTCCGGTACGTCCGCAGCACAGGCCGCAGCCGGGGTGCGTGATTATCGCACCGGCTTCGGAGAGTATTTTAAGCGTTCCGTCGTCGGCAGCTTCCTTGTATATCTTCCTGCTTGCCGGCGTTACGATAAGCTTGGTAAACGGCGCTATGTGTCTGCCCTTAAGTACAGACGCAGCGGCGTGCAGGTCCTCGAGCCTTCCGTTTGTGCATGATCCGATAAACACCTGATCTATATCGATACCCTCAAGCTCTGAAACCGGTCGTATCTTATCCACCTGAGAAGGACACGCCATAACGGGAACGAAGTCCTCCGCGCGGTAGTTTATTACGCGGCTGTATACTGCGTCCTCATCTCCGCGAAGGTCTTTCTGGAAATCGTTAAGCTCTATACCGCAGTAAGCGGCAGTTTTTTCATCGGGAGAGAAGAGCCCGCATTTCGCGCCGGCCTCCACGGTCATGTTTGAAATAGTCATACGGCTTGCGACAGACATATTGTCGAACGTATCTCCGGCAAACTCAAGCGATTTATATGTAGCGCCGTCAGCGCCGAGATCGCCTATGAGTGTAAGTATGATATCCTTTGACGTTACGTTTTCGGGAAGTTTGCCGTTTACGTTTACCCTTATGGTTTCCGGAACTCTTATCCAGAGCTTTCCGGTTCCCAAAATACTTGCCATTTCAGTATAGCCTATTCCGGTCGAAAACGCGCCGACGCAGCCGTAAGTGGTCGTGTGGCTGTCAGTACCGAATACGACGTTTCCAGGCTTTACGTATCCCGCTTCGGTCATAAGCTGGTGGCAGATACCGTCCGAACGGTGAACGTTTTTGAGACCGTATTTTGCGGCGAATCCATCTCCGATGTGGAAATGACGTGTATCGTCTACTTGGCTTGCCGGAACGAGATGGTCGTATATAAGTACGGCTTTATCCGGATCCCATATCTTAGTGAATCCCATTTCCTCGAATTTCTCAGCGACAAAGGGGATAAAAATATCGTGTATCATAACTCTGTCGGCGTCGACAGTGACGATATCTCCGGGTTTGATACTGGTCTTGCCGGTATTGTGCATCAGAATTTTTTCTATTAAAGTATAGCCCATTATTTGGTAACCTCCCGAATGCTTAGTCAAGGCCGTTGAGACGGCGCATTGCGTTTACGAGACCGCCCGCAGAAAGTATCTCGAGCAGGTTTTCCGGCAGCGAAGATATCTCGTATTTCTTTCCGTTGTATAAAATATTTTCGCCGACAGTGACTTCGATTTCATCACCCTCTTTTATATCGCCGCAAAGGTCGTTGTTCTCAATGAGTAAAAGACCGTTATTTATCGAGTTGCGGAAAAAGATACGGGCGTATGAGCGCGCGATAACGGCGCGTATGCCAAGAGCTTTTATGACCTCGGGCGCCTGCTCGCGCGACGAACCGCAGCCGAAATTTTTTCCGGCTACGATTATGTCTCCGGGCTGTATCTTTCCGGCAAGCTCCGGACGAAGCGGAGAGAATGCGTAGGGCTTCATATCGTCTATCGTTTTTAATGCAAGGTATTCGGTAGGAATGATTATGTCGGTGTCGATATCATCGCCGAGTACCCATACCTTTCCTTTGAATTTTTCCATTATATCATCTCCTGAATCAAATCATATCCGCGGACGTGATGTATCCTTTTATGGCCGAGGCCGTAACAGTTGCAGCCGAGCCGAGATATACGAAAGAATCTCTGTGTCCGGCGCGTCCTTTAAAGTTTCTTGTTCCGGTGCTTATAAGCGTTTCACCTTCGCCGATAACGCCCTGACAGCTTCCCCAGCATACGGAACAGTTCGGATTCATAACTATCGCTCCGGCCTCGATAAACGTATCGATAAGGCCCTCGTCAAGAGCCTGACGGTATACTGACGCGCTTGCCGGAACAACAAGGAATCTGACGCATGGAGCGACTTTGTGTCCTTTTATTATAGAAGCGCCAAGCCTTAAGTCTTCGATACGCCCGTTGTTGCATGAGCCTAAGAACGCTTCATTTATTTCTATGCCCTCACACTCGGATACCGGCGCTATATTGTCTACGAAATGTGGCTTAGCAACTACAGGAACTACCTCTGAAAGATCGATGTCGTATGTCGCCGCAAAGACTGCGTCCGGATCGCTTGCAAAGCAGGCTTTAGGCTCGCGGCCGTGTTCCTTAAGATAATCAAGGGCGATACTGTCAACCTCCATGAGAGCTGTTTTTGCACCGGCCTCCACACACAGGTTGCATATGCATATCCTGTCGCTCATAGTCAGCGTCTTCATAGCGTCGCCGACGAATTCCATTGCCTTGTAGTTGGCGCCGTTCGCGCCTATCTTTCCGATAATGGTAAGGATAAGATCCCTTGCGGTCACGCCTTTATTCAATTTTCCTGTCAGGTTGAAGCGGAGAGTTTCGGGTACGAGCACCCAGCTGTGTCCCGTGACCATTCCGTACAGATAGTCCGTGCAGCCAACACCGGTTCCGAAAGCGCCTAAAGCGCCGTAGGCGCATGTATGGCTGTCGGCTCCGAATATAAGCTCGCCCGGGCACACGTGGTTTTCCATCATTATTTGATGGCAAACGCCCTCGCCCTCATAGAATTTTATTCCGTTCGCTTTGGCAAAGTCGCGCATTTTCTTCTGCGAGCCTGCTGTTTTCGGGCTGTCGCAGGGCACGTTATGGTCAACGACCCATACGAGCTTGTCTTTATCCGCTATTCGCGGGTTTTTGAGTTTGTTATACATATCTATAGTAAGATGTGTAGTTCCGTCATTGCTTAAAAGTCTGTCGAGTTCGACCGTATGTATTTCACCGGCGTGCACGCAGTCCTTTTTAGCGGCGCGCGCTATTATTTTTTCGGCGATAGTCATTCCCATTGTGATTTCCTCCGGATATTGTTTTTAGTTATCAAGTGACGCGATAAGCCCGCCCTGATCCAGTATTTTCTGCATGTATTCGGGCAGCTTAGTGCAGGTGTATGATTTTCCGTTTACTGTAGCTGTTCCTGCGGTGAGGTCAAGCTCCATATCCTGACCGGATTCAACGGCGTCGTGAAGCTCCCTGCAAACGATTACCGGGAGACCTATGTTTATGGAATTGCGGTAAAAGATCCTCGCGAATGATTTGGCTATTACGGCTTTTACGCCCAAAGCCTTTAAAACGCTCGGAGCCTGTTCCCTTGAAGAACCGCAGCCGAAATTTTCGTCCGCTACGATATAATCGCCAGGTTTTACTTTTGAAGCGAAATCAGGGTCGAGAGATTCGAATGCGTGAGATTTCATTTCATCGATAGTAGGAAAGAGAAGATACTGGGACGCCAAAATCTGGTCTGTATCTACGTCTTTGCTGAATTTGAATATTTTTCCCATATTTCCTCCATATTATATGTAAGTATGATAATAAACTTGTCAATATTATATCTGAATTTTAAGTTTAGCATTTTGAGGCAGAAAAGTACAGAATCAATTTTCGACAGATGGGTATGTCAAATGCACTTAAAAATTATAAACAAATTGTAAACATTCAACAAATTCTATTTTAAATCTGCGCTTGAACGCTTGTAGACGGCTCGGATTTCGTATATACTAAAACCGGCTTGGAAATGGTGCATTACATCAGGAGGTTTATATAGTGAATTCTTCACTTGCATTGTTTTTGGTATTTATATTCTGTCTGTCGGTTTTCTTTATCTGGGCTGTACAGCCGGCGTCTGACAGCAGGGTAAGAATGAAACCGTTTTTGAAAACCAATTTCGCGCACAGAGGTCTATGGGACATGTCATGCGGCATACCTGAAAACTCCATGCCGGCGTTCAAACGCGCAGTAAAAAGCGGATACGCCATAGAGTTCGACGTTCATCTTACAAAAGACAATAAGCTTGTCGTCTTTCATGACAGCAGTCTTATGAGAATGTGCAAGGACGCGGGAAAAATAGAAGAAATGACATGGGAGGAGCTCTCAAAGCTGTCTTTGATGGATACGCAGTACCGCATTCCTCTGTTTTCGGAGGTGCTTGAAGAGGTCGACGGAAAAGTTCCGCTGCTCATAGAGCTTAAGCTTCCGTCTACGAATACAAGAATGTGCCCGTATGTATACGAGCAGCTTAAAAATTATAAAGGGCAGTATCTCATAGAATCGTTCAATCCTTTCGCTCTTTGCTGGTTCAAAAAGAACGCGCCGGAGGTTTTGAGGGGGCAGCTTGCTTCGAAGGATTCGCAGTCCGAATCGATCCCGTATGTTTTAAGGCTCGTGTCGGCGGCGCTGCTTGTCAATTTATTGAGCCGTCCTAACTTTATAGCCTATAACATACAGACAAAATTCGGAATGGGATTCAGGATAAACCGGAATATGTTCAGAGTACCGATATTCGCATGGACAGTAAGAGACGGCGATGAATATAAAAAGGTTTTGCCAAAGTATGACGGCGTAATATTTGAAAAGTTTTTGCCTGGCAAAAAGGACAAGCTTAAGTCGGCGTGAGTTTCGGGCGCGGCCTTGTTTGAAATATGAGCGGAAAATGTCCGAAATGTGTTGACTCATTAAATTATTGTATGTTACTATCAGGAAAGTAAAAAATAAGGAGCGTTATATGACTGACGGATAGGTGGAATTGACCACATGGAGTATAACGAATAATAACCGGCCGTCTGGGGAACACTGCCCCGGGCGGCTTATTGTTTATCAGATGTGAGAAGACCTGCGAGAGGGTCATGAACAGCGGTGAACCGCCTCGGGAGAAAAAATCTTAAAATGAGGGAGAAAGATATGGGAATCAAATCTGATATTGAAATAGCGCAGGAAGCGAAGCCCTTGAAGATTACAAAGGTCGCTGAAGAACTCGGGCTCAAAGAGGAATATGTCGAGCAGTATGGAAACTATAAGGCAAAAATAGATAATAAATATCTTAAAGACAATGAGGATAAAGCAGACGGAAAGCTTATACTCGTTACGGCAATAACTCCCACGCCGGCAGGAGAGGGAAAGACCACTACTTCGATAGGCCTTGCGGACGGACTTAGAAAGATAGGAAAAAAATCAGTTCTTGCGCTTCGCGAACCCTCGCTCGGACCAGTATTCGGTATCAAAGGCGGCGCGGCAGGAGGAGGATACGCCCAGGTTATCCCTATGGAGGATATAAACCTCCATTTCACGGGAGATTTTCATGCCATAGGGGCTGCAAACAACCTGCTTGCGGCTATGACGGATAATCATATCCAGCAGGGAAACAAATTAGGGATAGATCCTAAGCAGATAATAATAAAGCGTTCTTTGGACATGAACGACAGACAGCTTAGGAATATCGTTTCGGGACTTGGCGGAACGGCAAACGGAGTCCCGCGCGAGGACGGATTCGATATTACCGTCGCGTCCGAGGTGATGGCCGTATTCTGCCTTGCTTCCGATATATCGGATCTGAAAAGCAGATTAGGCAGGATAATCGTAGGATATACTTACGACGGAGAGCCTGTAACGGCGCATGATCTTAAAGCCGAGGGAGCGATGACGGCTCTTTTGAAAGACGCTATAAAGCCGAACCTTGTTCAGACTATCGAGCATACGCCGGCGTTCGTTCACGGCGGTCCGTTTGCGAACATCGCGCATGGCTGCAATTCGGTCATTGCGACGAAAATGGCGCTTAAGACGGGCGACTATGTCGTAACAGAAGCCGGATTCGCTGCCGACTTGGGCGCTGAGAAGTTTTTGGACATAAAATGCCGCATGGCGGGAATAGCTCCCGACGCGGTAGTAATAGTCGCAACTGTGAGGGCGCTGAAATATCACGGCGGAGTTGCAAAAACGGATCTAAACGAAGAAAACCTTGAGGCTCTTAAAGCAGGAATGCCTAATCTTATTCAGCATATAAAAAATATCCGCGAGGTTTATAAGCTTCCGTGCGTTGTGGCTGTAAACGCATTCCCGACGGATACGGAAGCGGAGCAAAAGCTTGTAGTTGACATGTGCCGCGAGGTCGGAGTCAATGTCGCGCTCAGCGAGGTATGGGCAAAAGGCGGCGAGGGCGGACGTGCGCTTGCAGAAGAGATTGTACGTCTTTGCGAAGAACCGAACGGTTTTACTCAGTCATACGAGCTCGATATGACTATTGAAGATAAGATAGAGGCGATCGCCCGCAGGATATATCACGCGGACGGCGTTGTATTTACAGATAAGGCTAAGAAGCAGTCTGAGAAGCTTAAACAGTTGGGATTTGACAACCTTCCTGTCTGCATAGCGAAGACGCAGTATTCGTTCTCTGACGATCCTAAATTACTTGGAGCCCCGAAAGGGTTTAATATAACAGTAAGAAATCTGAAGGTTTCTGCCGGGGCGGGCTTTATTGTAGCGCTTACAGGTGATATACTCACAATGCCGGGACTTCCAAAATCCCCGGCGGCGGAGAGGATAGATGTTGACGAAAACGGAAGGATATCAGGTTTGTTCTGATATCCGCATAAAGAGGATATATAATGGCGGAAATTTTAAAGGGCGCGCCGGTAGCGGCGGCGATAAAACAAAGAAGTCTTGAGAAGGCAGAAGCGCTTAAAGCAAAGGGAATAATCCCGACGCTTGCGATTTTGCGCGTAGGTGAAAGGCCTGACGATATAAGCTATGAGAAAAGCGCGGTAAAAGTATGCGGCCAGTCCGGAGTAGAGGTCAAAAATGTGATACTTCCGGCTGACGTGAGCAGTGAAGAGTTTTTTGACGCACTTGACAATTTGAATTCTGACGAGTCGGTTCACGGCATACTTATGTTCAGGCCGCTTCCAAAGCACTTGGACGGCGAAAAGGCAAGACAAATGCTTAAATTTGAAAAAGATGTAGACGGGTGTACCGATATATCTCTCGCCGGAGTATTTACGAACTCAAGAACGGGATTCGCTCCGTGTACGGCGCAGGCGGCAATGGAGATACTGGATCATTACGGATATGAATGCTCCGGAAAAAGAGCCGCTGTTCTTGGAAGGTCTCTCGTTGTAGGAAGACCCGCCGCAATGCTGCTTATGCATAAGAACGCTACCCCGACGATATGCCATACAAAAACGTCCGACATGGCTGAAATATCAAAGCAGGCCGACATAGTTATAGCCTGCACCGGCCAGATGGAATCCTTAGGCGCTGAATATTTCAGAGACGGACAGACAGTTATAGATGTGGGCATAAACTGGAATGAAGAAAAGGGAAAGCTGTGCGGCGACGTCCGTTTCGACGAGGTTCAGGATATAGTAGGCGCGATAACGCCGGTCCCGGGCGGAGTAGGCGGCGTAACTACGGCAGTCCTTGTATCGCATGTAGTAGAGGCGGCTGAGAAAGCTTCAAAGTTATAAAACGGGTAAAACCGTAAAAATAAAATAAAGACACATTAAACAGAGTAGAAACAGCGCGTTAAGTGCCGGCGGATGGGAAGTGGCCGCCGGACGAAGCTATTAGGGCGCGGTGCTGTTTCGCATCCGCTGTTGTCATTTTAAGGAAACACTCCTTTTATGACAATTTTAGGATGTCAGAAAGGAGTATTTTTATGAAAAAAAACAGGATCTTAACAACACAGAGAATCACAAGAGACGCTATGCTTGCCGCCGTATGCGCGGTTTTAGGCTTTATAGCTCTCGACCTTGGCAACGTAAAAGTCACGTTCGAAAGCCTTCCGGTATTGCTGGCTGGATTTATGTTCGGACCGATAGACGGAATGCTTGTCGGCGGAGTAGGCACTCTGGTTTATCAGCTTTTGCGCTACGGCATATCCGCGACTACGTTTTTGTGGATGCTGCCTTATATAATGTGCGGGCTTGTAGTGGGTCTTGCGGCTATGAAAAAGGCGAACAGGACTGATCCTAAGAGGATATTGCTCATAATCATACTTGTGGAGATAATGATACTTATTGTCAACACAGGCGTTATATACATAGACAGTAAGATATACGGATATTATTCGGCGGTGTATGTCTTTGGCTCGCTTGCCATACGTATAGTTATATGTATAATAAAATCCGTTGTTTTCGGTCTTGTTATGCCGGTGCTGCTCAAAGGACTGAAAGCGGTAAATCACATAGAAAGAAATACAGACAAAGCCGGACAAAAAAGATGATGAATACCGAAGAAGCTTTAGCATATATAAATAATTTCACATGGAGCGAGTCAAAATTAGGGCTCGGCAGGACGAGACAGCTTCTTAATGAGCTTGGCGATCCGCAAAAAAAGCTTAAATTTGTGCATGTGGCTGGAAGCAACGGCAAGGGGAGCACCTGCGCTATGATCGAAGCGGTCTTAAGGGCTGCGGGCTATAATACAGGTCTTTATCCGTCGCCGTATATCGAAGATTTCAGGGAAAGCTTCCAGTCTTCGGGCAGGCTCATATCTGATGAGGAATTATGCGAGCTGACTGCTGTTGTAAAGGATAAAGCCGATAAAATGACGGATCACCCGACGCAGTTCGAAATAAAGACTGCGATCGCCATGTTGTTCTTTTTGAAAAAGCACTGCGATATCGTAGTGCTTGAAACCGGGCTTGGGGGCGAATTGGACAGTACGAACGTAATAGACGCACCCGAGGCGGCCGTTATTACAAATATTGGGTACGAGCACACTGAATATTTGGGAAATACTTTAAGAGAAATAGCCTCTGCCAAAGCGGGAATAATAAAGAGCGGCTCAGCCGTCGTTTCGTACGACAACCGGCCGGAAGTCATGGAGGTCCTGGAAAAGACTTCAAAAGAAAAAGAATGCGTGTTGTATAAGACGTCTGAAAAGGATATAATCCCGTTAGGACATGATCTTTCAGGGCAGTCTTTTAAGTGGAACGGCATTGAGATAAAAATGCCGCTCTTAGGCAGACACCAGCTGAAAAACGCTGTGGTTGCGCTTAAAACGCTGGAGGTCTTAAATAAAAAGGGATACGCCGTATCTAAAGAAAATATATTAAAAGGTTTTGCCGGGGTGAAGTGGCCGGCAAGGTTTGAGGTTTTAAGAGATGAGCCGCTGTTTATACTGGACGGCGGACACAATGAACAGTGCGCGTGCGCGCTTGCAGATATTTTAGCGGATTACGTTCCGGATAAGAAGTTTGTTTTTCTGTTTGGAGTGCTGTCTGACAAGGACTATTCATCAATGATAGATACGGTTGCGCCTTACGCCGAAAGCTTTGTATGCGTTACGCCCGACAGCCCGAGGGCGCTCGACGGAAAAAAGCTTGCCGGGGTTATAAAAGAAAAAGGGTATGACGCAGTCTTTCGAAGCGACATATCTGAAGCGGTACGAGAGTGCGCAGGGAGCGAAAAAGCGGTATTGGCGTTCGGTTCGCTTTATATGGCGGGCGAGGTGCGAAGCACGTTCAGAAAAAGAATATTAGGAGATAAGCCATGTACGATATAGAACTTTCATGTATTGAGTTTACGGAGAAATTATCATCAAAATCGCCTACGCCTGGCGGAGGCGGAGCGGCGGCGCTTGCAGGAGCTGTCGGAGCGGCGCTCTGTTCAATGGTAGGAAATCTTACTATAGGAAAAAAGAAATATGCCGCGGTAGAATCTGAGATAATAGAACTTACCGACAGGGTAAACGGATACAGAAGAGAACTCCTTGAGCTTGTCGGAAAGGACGCGGAGGTCTTCGAGCCGCTTTCTAAGGCTTATTCGCTTCCAAAGGAAACAGAAGAAGAAAAGGCCAGGAAAGATATGATAATGGAGAAATGCCTGAACGACGCGTGCAGCGTTCCGGTAAGGATAATGGAAGTGTGCTGCGAGGCGATAGAGCTTGTAAATGAATTTGCTGAGAAAGGCTCTGTTCTTGCCGTAAGCGACGCGGCGTGCGCGGCTTCGCTTTTAAGAAGCGCACTGCAGTGCGCAAGCCTTAATGTATATATCAATACAAAAAGCATGAAAAACCGCGAAACGGCTGATAAAATAAACAGATATGCCGGAGATATGCTTGCGAAATATGTGCCGGCGGCGGAAGCGGTTTTTGAAAAAGTAAGCTTAAAATTGATGTCATGATCATTAAATCATTACCGCTGCATAAAGCTTTTTAAGCTGTGAAAGCAGCGATATCAGGAGGAAAATTTGGCGGATTTTGACAGACAACATATCAGAAATTTTTGCATAATAGCTCATATAGATCACGGTAAATCTACTCTTGCGGACCGTATTATCGAGATGACAGGACTTCTTACGCAAAGAGAAATGCAGGATCAGGTTTTGGACAATATGGATCTTGAACGCGAGAGGGGTATAACGATAAAGGCGCAGGCGGTCCGTACCGTATATAAGGCGCAGGACGGCGAGGAGTATATTTTAAACATGATAGATACTCCCGGACATGTTGATTTCAACTATGAGGTATCGAGAAGCCTTGCGGCTTGCGACGGCGCTATACTTGTAGTCGACGCTGCCCAGGGTATCGAGGCTCAGACGCTTGCGAATCTTTATCTTGCGCTCGACCATGACCTTGAAGTTTTTCCGGTAATAAACAAGATAGATCTTCCGTCTGCAGAGCCCGAAAGAGTAATAAACGAAATAGAAGACGTTATCGGTATCGAGGCGCAGGACGCTCCGCAGATCTCGGCGAAAAGAGGCATAAATATAGAAGCCGTTCTGGAGTCTATCGTAACAAAGATACCGGCTCCGGGCGGAGACGAAAAGGAACCGCTTCAGGCGCTTATATTTGATTCGGTATATGATCCGTATAAAGGCGTCATCATTTCATGCAGGGTAATGAACGGCTCGGTGCGCAAAGGAACGAATATAAGAATGATGGCGACCGGCGCGGTAGAGGAAGTAGTCGAAGTCGGTTATTTCGGCGCAGGACAGATGATACCGTGTGATGAACTAAGCGCCGGAATGGTCGGATATATTACAGCAAGCATAAAAAACGTATCGCAGACGCGTGTCGGAGATACCGTTACGGATAATGACAGGCCATGCGCTAAGCCGCTGCCTGGTTATAAAAAAGTGAACCCGATGGTATACTGCGGAATGTACCCTGCGGACGGAGCGCATTATCAGGATCTTCGCGACGCGCTTGAAAAGCTTCAGCTGAACGACGCTTCGCTTTTCTATGAGCCCGAGACTTCCGTAGCGCTTGGATTTGGATTCAGATGCGGCTTTTTAGGACTTCTTCATCTTGAGATAGTTCAGGAAAGGCTTGAGCGCGAATACAATCTCGATCTTGTTACTACCGCTCCGAGCGTTATTTATAAAGTACATAAAACAGACGGTACGGTCATTGACCTTACGAACCCTACAAATCTTCCCGATCCGTCGGAAATAGATTATATGGAGGAGCCAGTCGTAAAGGCGGAGATAATGGTCACCACCGAATTTGTCGGCCCTATAATGCAGCTTTGCGAGGAAAGGCGAGGCCAGTATCTCGGAATGGAATACATTGAGCAGACGCGTGCCATGCTCAAATATATACTTCCGCTCAATGAGATAATATACGACTTTTTTGACGCGCTGAAATCACGTTCGAGAGGATATGCTTCGTTTGACTATGAGCTTGAGGGCTATCAGAAGAGCCCGCTCGTCAAGCTGGATATACTCGTAAATAAGCAGGAGGTGGACGCTCTTTCGTTTATCGTATTTGAAGGCTCTGCCTATGAGCGAGGCAGGAAGATGTGTGAAAAGCTTAAAGAAGAAATTCCGAGACAGCTTTTCGAGATACCGATACAGGCGGCCGTCGGCTCGAGGATAATCGCCAGAGAGACCGTCCGCGCGCTCAGAAAAGACGTTTTGGCTAAATGCTACGGCGGCGATATAACGAGAAAGAAAAAGCTGCTTGAAAAGCAGAAAGAAGGAAAGAAGCGTATGCGGCAGATAGGAAATGTCGAAATACCGCAGAAAGCTTTCTTAAGTGTGCTTAAATTAGATGAATGATCTGGAACTTTATATCCACATACCTTTTTGCGCGAGGAAATGCACGTACTGCGACTTCAACTCTTTCCCTGCCGGACGCGCAGTGCAGGAAAAGTATACGGAAGCGCTTATCAAAGAAATAAAACGTAAAAGCAGACTGGCAGAAAATTACAAAGTCCGGTCTGTTTTTATAGGCGGAGGCACGCCGTCGCTTATAGACGCGCGGCTTATAAAGGATATACTTGATAACGTGCGCCGGTTTTATGATGTTTCGGACGAAGCGGAGATAACAATAGAGTCTAATCCGTGTACGCTCGGCCGCGCGAAGCTGGATTCATATCTTAAAGCCGGGATAAACCGTATAAGTATAGGCTGTCAGAGTACTAATGACGACAACTTAAAACTTTTAGGCAGACTTCATGATTTTGAGACTTTTATGAGAGCATATGAAGCGGCGGTATCGGCAGGATTTAATAACATAAATGCTGATATGATATTCGGTTTGCCTTTTCAAAGTGCGGACGAATGGAAAGAAGAGCTGAAGACAGTTTCGTCTCTGAACCTCAGCCATATTTCCGTTTACAGCCTTATATTAGAAGAGGGAACGCCTCTGTTTGAAAAGCAGGAAGAGCTGACGTTTCCGGACGAAGACGAGCTGGCGGAAATGTACGCCTTGTCGGGAAATATACTTTCCGAAAGAGGTTTTCACAGATACGAAATATCAAATTATTGCAAAGAGGGATATGAATGTATCCATAATCTCGGATATTGGCAGGGAGTGCCGTATCTTGGGTTCGGGATCTCCGCAGCATCGTATTTTAATGACACGCGCTGGACAAATACGTCCGATATAAATAAATATCTTTTAAATGAGCAATCGGCGGACACTTTTGACAGCCTTGCGCCGGTTGATAAAATTGAAGAAGACGTCAGACGTCTTGAAGATGAAGATAAATACTCCGAGTTTGTCATGCTGGGACTGAGACTTACGAAAGGGATATCCTGTGCGGAATTCAAAGACAGGTTCAAAAAAGACATATTTTCCGTGTTCGGCGCCGAACTGAACAAACACCTGTCCATGCACACCCTCGTCCTCGACGGCGACATATTAAAAATACCGGAAGAATATTTATTTGTATCAAATTCAATACTTGTAGATTTTATATAAAAAATTCATGAAAACATTTGCGAATTCCCTTGCACAAAGGAGTCCGAAGACATGCGAGACCGCGAAATGCATATATGTGAGCAGGTCGAGCGGTTATGGCTGAGGGCGCTGAACGTCCGGTGGACGTTTGGTTAGCGCCGACCGAAGCGGAGCGTAGACGGACGACTGCGGGGTGAGTGATGTTTTCTGAATTTCTGATGTAAACATTCAGGAGGCATTATATATGTCGGAAAAAAAGCCTTTCATAAAGATAAGAGGGGCGGCTGAAAACAACTTAAAAAAACTTGATATAGATATACCGAGAAACGAAATGGTCGTTCTCACAGGCCTTTCCGGTTCAGGCAAAAGCTCTTTGGCGTTTGATACTATATATGCCGAAGGGCAGCGCAGATATATGGAAAGCCTTTCGTCTTACGCGAGACAGTTCCTGGGCCAGATGGAAAAGCCGAAGGTGGACAGTATCGAAGGGCTTCCGCCCGCGATATCGATAGACCAGAAGGGAACGAACAGGAACCCGCGTTCTACGGTCGGGACCGTTACCGAAATATATGACTATTTAAGACTGCTTTACGCGAGGATAGGTATACCGCACTGCCCGAACTGCGGCAGGGAGATCCAGCGTCAGACGGTAGACCAGATAGTAGACCAGATAATGAGCCTGCCCGAAAGGACAAAGATACAGCTGCTCGCGCCGGTCGTCAGGGGCAAAAAGGGGCGGCATGAAAAAGTGCTGCAGCAGGCTAAAAAAAGCGGATATGTTAGAGTTATCGTCGACGGGAGTCAGTATGACCTCTCGGAAGAAATAACTTTGGATAAAAATATAAAGCATAATATCGAGATCGTCGTAGACAGACTTGTCGTAAAAGAAGGAATAGAAAAACGACTGACAGATTCTGTTGAAACGGTGCTGGAGCTCGCGGACGGGCTTCTGCTCGTAGACACGATGGACGGGAACGTCTTAAGATACAGCCAGAGCTTTTCATGTCCCGACTGCGAGATAAGTATCGAAGAGATAGAGCCGAGAAGCTTTTCCTTCAACAATCCGTTCGGAGCTTGTCCGGCGTGTCTGGGTCTAGGTTATAAGATGGAGTTTTCCGAAGACCTTATGATACCGGATAAATCGCTGTCTATAGACGATGGCGCCATAATAGTAAACGGCTGGCAGTCGTGTACCGATAAGAGCAGTTTTACTTACGCCGTTTTAGACGCTCTCTGTAAAAAATACGGCTTTTCGACGGCAACGCCTTTTGAGGATTATCCCAAAGAAATACATGATATCCTCATGTACGGCACTAACGGCGAAATAGTTAAGGTGCACTACAAGAGCCAGCGCGGAGAGGGAGTTTACGACGTAGCGTTCGAAGGTATAATCAAAAACGTGGAGCGCAGATATAAAGAGACGTTTTCGGAAAGCTCGAAGCAGGAATATGAGAGCTTTATGCAGATAACGCCTTGCCCTGAATGCAAGGGGCAGCGACTAAAAAAAGGAGCGCTTGCGGTCACGGTCGGAGGCCTTAATGTATATGAGCTTACGACCCTTTCCGTTTCCAAAGTCATAGATTTCTTTGACAAGCTTAAAATAACGGATCAACAGCAGCTTATCGGGGCGCAGATAATAAAAGAAATAAAGGCGCGAATAAGATTCTTAAATGAAGTCGGGCTTGATTATCTTACTTTGGCAAGATCGACAGCGTCGCTTTCAGGCGGCGAAGCGCAGAGGATAAGGCTTGCTACGCAGATTGGCTCTGGTCTTGTCGGAGTAGCGTACATATTAGACGAGCCGAGTATCGGGCTCCATCAAAGGGATAACGACAAGCTTTTAAACGCGCTGAAACAGCTTCGTGATCTTGGTAATTCGCTTATAATAGTAGAGCATGACGAAGATACCATGCGTCAGGCGGACTGCGTAGTAGATATCGGACCGGGCGCGGGCGAGCACGGCGGAAAGCTTGTAGCTATGGGAAGCGTGGACGACCTTATAAAATGCCCTGAATCAATTACAGGACAGTATCTTAGCGGAAAGCTTGCCATACCGGTCCCGAAGACGAGAAAAGAGCCGACCGGCTGGCTCACCGTAAAAGGAGCGCAGGAAAACAATCTTAAAAACATAGACGTCTCATTCCCGCTCGGCGTATTCACATGCGTTACGGGAGTTTCGGGATCAGGAAAGAGTTCACTTGTAAACGAGATACTGCAGAAAGCGCTTTCAAAGGAGCTGAACAGGGCGCATACGATACCGGGGAAATACAAGTCTATAACCGGGCAGAAAGCGCTCGATAAGATAATAAATATCGACCAGTCGCCCATAGGCAGAAGCCCGAGGTCTAACCCGGCCACGTATACCGGAGTGTTCGATATGATAAGGGATCTGTTCGCTTCCACGTCTGACGCGAAAGCACGCGGATATAAGAAAGGACGCTTCAGCTTCAACGTCAAGGGCGGACGCTGCGAGGCATGTAAGGGCGACGGTATAATCAAGATAGAAATGCACTTCCTTCCGGACGTATACGTTCCGTGCGAGGTGTGCAAGGGAAAGAGATATAACAGGGAGACTCTCGACGTTAAGTATAAGGGCAAGAGCATATTCGAAGTGCTTGACATGACGGTCGAGGAGGCGCTCGAGTTTTTCGACGCCGTTCCGAGTATCAAAAGAAAGATACAGACGCTTTACGACGTAGGCCTTTCTTATATTAGGCTCGGACAGCCGTCGACGACGCTTTCTGGCGGCGAAGCCCAAAGGGTCAAGCTCGCTACGGAGCTTTCGAAAAAGAGTACTGGAAAGACGATATATGTTCTGGACGAGCCGACGACCGGTCTTCATTTCGCCGACGTACATAAGCTCGTCGATATATTGAATAGACTGTCAGAAGGCGGAAATACGGTAATAGTTATCGAGCATAATCTGGACGTTATCAAGACGGCGGATTATATTATAGATATGGGACCGGAAGGCGGAGACGCAGGCGGAACGGTGATAGCGCAGGGCACTCCCGAGGAGGTCGCAAAAGTAAGCGGTTCGTATACCGGATATTATATAAACCGAATGCTGAACTGATATATTAATTTGAAAGGTGTTTTTATGGCATACGCAACAGATATAGGCATAGATTTAGGCACATCAAACGTCGTTGTTTATATAAAAGGCAAGGGAATAGTGCTGAAAGAACCTGCGGTCATCGCATATGACAGGGACGCGGAAAAGATAAAGGCCTTCGGCGAGGAAGCCAGACAGATGATAGGAAGGACTCCGGGCAACATTGCCGGGATAAGGCCTCTTAAAGAGGGTATAATCTCTGATTATGTTATGACGGAGGAGCTCCTTAAATATTTTATCCAGAAGGCAATGGGAAACAGAGGCTTCCTTAAACTGAGGATAGTAATAAGCATTCCGACGCGCGTGACAGACGTGGAAAAGCGCGCCGTAGAGGAAGCTGCTTATCTTGCGGGAGCAAGGGAAGTCACTCTTGTTGCAAACCCTGTAGCGTCGGCTATAGGCTCGGGGATAGATATAACGCTTCCATACGGAACGCTTGTAGTAGACGTCGGAGGCGGAGTAGCAGACATCGCGATAGTGTCTCTTGGCGGTATCGCCGCAGCTTCATGCGTGCCGGCCGGAGGAAACCAGTTTACGGAATCCATAATCCGTTATTTGAGAAAAACCCATCTTATGTTTATAGGCGAGCAGACCGCTGAGGCCGTGAAGATACGTATCGGCACTGTCTCTAAAAACGGAAAAAACAAGTCTATGGAGATAAAAGGCAGGAATGTATTTACTGGACTTCCAAGCAGGATACTGGTCACATCCGAAGAACTTTCGGGAGCGCTCAGCGAGATAGCTGAAAGTCTTGCGGACAGCGTGTGCGGGGTTATCGAGCAGGCTACGCCGGAGCTTGCGAACGACGTCGCAAGACGCGGGATTATCCTTACAGGCGGAGGAGCGCTTCTTAAAGGGCTGGACGAGGTAATAAAGAAAAAGACCGGAATAGAAACTATAATCGCGGAAAAACCGGATTGTACGGTTGCGCTCGGAACAGGACGGTATTTGGAACTTAAAGGCAGATATGAGTGAAAAGATAGAGGGTTATGTTGAGCATATAATTTTCAGGAACGAGGAAAACGGCTATACCGTTTTTGAACTTGCGAACCGTCCTGAAAATATCTGCTGTACCGGTATCCTTCCGCGTATCAACGAGGGAGAGTATCTTGAGCTTGAGGGCTCGTATATATTTCACAACGTTTACGGAGAGCAGTTTAAAATAGCAAAGTTTGATTCACGGGTACCCCGGGAACAGCAGGCGCTTGAAAAATATTTGGGAAGCGGAGCCGTAAAAGGCATAGGGGCGGCTCTCGCTTCGAGGATAATCAAGGCTTTCGGGGAAGATACGCTGCGCATTATGGAGGAAGAACCCGAAAGGCTCGCAGAGATAAAGGGCATAAGCAAACGCAAAGCAAGGGATATCGCCGTACAGATGGAGGAAAGGTCTCAAATGCAAAATGAGATGATATTTCTTTCACAGTACGGTATCTCTCTTAATCTGTGCCTTAAGATACATAAAAAATACGGCGAGGAAATATACGCTATATTGCAGAACAATCCGTACAGGCTCGCCGAGGACATTTCAGGTATCGGATTTAAAACCGCCGATTCTATAGCCGCGAAAGCCGGTATCAGGAAAAATTCACCATTCAGGATAAAAAGCGCGTATCTTTATGTTTTGAATTCCGCGCTCGGACAGGGACATATCTATTTGCCTAAGGACGTTTTGGACAGAGAGACGTCCGGGCTGCTCGATATAGACGTGCAGGAGCTTGAAAACTGTTTTATGGAGCTCGCGCTCGAAAAAAAGATAATCGCCAAGCAGAACGGTACAGACGAAAACGGAAACAGGAAAGTAAACGTATATACATATCAGAATTATTATTTGGAGCTGTCGGTGGCCGCCAAGCTTATACAGCTGAACGTCATAACCGAAGAGCAGGAAGCGTTTACGACAGATATAATAAAAAGGATCGAAAAGAACAGCGATATTTCGCTCGACGAAATGCAGAGGAAAGCCGTTGAGACGGCGGCAAGGCACGGCATATTTATACTTACCGGAGGACCGGGTACCGGAAAGACGACGACAATAAATTCAATGATACGGTATTTCGAAGCGCTGGGCATGTCCATACTGCTCGCCGCGCCTACAGGCAGGGCGGCAAAACGTATGCAGGAGGCCACGGGCTACGAGGCGTCTACGATACACCGTATGCTCGAGCAGTACGGGGATCCGGAAGACCCTGCCGAAAAGGTGAGGTTCGGGCGTAATATCGACAATCCTCTCGACGCCGACGTTATCATAATAGACGAAACGTCTATGGTGGATATTTTTCTTATGAATGCGCTTCTCAATGCGGTCGTGCCGGGCACTAAGCTTATTTTTGTCGGAGATACGAACCAGCTTCCGAGCGTCGGTCCGGGAAGGGTGCTTCAGGATATCATAGATTCGAAAAGATTTCCTGTTATTACTCTCAACAAGATATTCAGGCAGGCTGCAAAGAGCCGTATAGTAGTAAACGCGCATAAGATAAACAACGGTGAACATCTTTCGTTCGAAAACGACTGCAACGACTTTTTATTTTTCGAAAGAGACAACGTGCTCGTTTTGCAGAAGGTCGTCGTTTCCCTTGCGCTCGAAAAGCTTCCGCACTTTTTAGGAATTGAAAGCAGGGATATACAGATACTCACTCCCATGCGAAAAGGACCGTTAGGAGTAGAGACGCTCAACCAGCTTTTGCAGAAATACCTGAATCCGCCGTCTGATGAAAAAGCGGAGCATGAATACGGTTCGGTGATTTTCAGGACCGGCGACAAGGTCATGCAGATAAAGAATAATTATCAGCTTGAGTGGGAGGTACGCGGAAGATATGGCATAGCGGTGGAAAGCGGAGCCGGCATATTCAACGGCGACATGGGCGTTATCACCGGGATAAACGAGTTTGACGAGACGATTACGGTCATGTTCGACGACATGAGGACGGTCGAATACAGCTTCAAGCAGCTGGACGAGCTGGAACTCGCGTACGCAGTCACCGTTCACAAAGCGCAGGGAAGCGAGTATCCGGCGGTAGTTATGCCGGTGCTTTCAGGTCCTGCAATGCTTTTGACGCGAAATCTTTTATACACGGCAGTTACAAGGGCGAAAAGCCTTGTAGCGCTTGCCGGAAGCTCAAGGACTGTTAATTCGATGATAGACAATGAATCGGAGGACAGGAGATATACGAGCCTTAGGGAGCGTATATGTGAAATGCCGTAACTGTAAATTTATTTTTAAAATTTATCGGGGAGAACGGAGTATGATTGAGAAAAGCTGTCTTTATGAAAAATATGGCGGATATACTTTATCCCCGAAGGTGCGCCTTATGCGACGGTATATTAAAAAAGTATGAAATATACGTATGCAAAAACTGCTCATCGGATATTGGATTTATAAAGGGAAGGACGTGTGCCAAATGCGGCGCAGTGCTCAAGAGCAGGTTTGATATGCTGTGCGCCGACTGCCTTAATGCGCGTCAGCTGTTTGACGAGGCGTTCGCGCCTTTCGCCTACGACGGAAAGATAAGAAAGTCGATCGTCAGATTCAAGTATTACGGAAGAGCTGAATATGCGGCGTTTTACGCGGCGTGCATATACAGGTTCGGTTCTGAAAGGATAAAGAGCTGGGCGGCGGAGGCGGTTATCCCGGTTCCCGTCCACAGGAGCAGGCTCGCAAAGCGCGGGTATAACCAGTCGTATCTTATTGCGAAGGAACTTTCTGTCATCACGGGGATACCTGTAAGAAACGATGTCGTAAAAAGAAAGAAGCGGACGGAGGCGCAAAAAGAGCTTACGGCTTCCGCAAGGAGGATAAACCTCATGTCGGCGTTTTCAATCGTCAAAAACAGGGATATTCCGGAAAGCGTCATCATCGCGGACGATATTTTCACTACGGGGAGCACGGTCAATGCGATGGCCTATATTTTGCGGTCGGCAGGTGTAAAACGCATATATGTTGTTTGTGTGAGCACATCATGACTTGCGATTATTTTTTTCTTATGCTATGATTCATGAGTTAAACGGGTAATCCGTATCGTTATAAACGTTAAGGAGGAGGGTTTGATAATGAGCCTGTATTCCATTGTTGTTCCGGTGTACAATTCGGAGCATACTCTTGAAGAATTATATACACGTATCAAAAATACATTTGATAATACGATAAACGAACCGTTCGAGCTTATACTTGTCGACGATGGTTCAAAGGACAAGTCTTTTGAAAAAATGCAGGAGTTGCGTGAACGCGACAGGCGCGTGAAGATAGTCCAGATGGCAAAGAATTTCGGACAGCACCCGGCTCTTTTGTGCGGCTTTTCATTTGTGAAGGGCGATTTTGTCATCACGATGGACGACGACCTGCAGCACCCGCCGGAGGAGATACCGAAGCTCATAAACGTAATGAACGAGCGCGACGACGTGGACGTTATAATCGCGAAATACGAGGGGCGCCATCACGGGCTTATAAGAAGGCTTGGCACGAGGCTGTCGGTATACGCGACGTCAAAAATGCTCCACAAGGACAAGGATCTCGAGATAACGAGCTTCAGGCTCATAAGGCGCTTTATCGTGGACGCCATTTTGGGAATGAACGTAAGGCTTCCGCAGATAGGCAACCTGCTCGTCAGCACGTCGAACCGCATAATAAACGTTCCCGTAAAGCATGACGCGAGAAAATACGGAAAGAGCGGATATACCTTCAGCCATCTTGTGCATGAGCTGGTGCACGATATCATATCAAACTCGGCTTTCCCGCTTATCGTGATACGCGACCTCGGGATAATAAGCTTTATAATAAGCATTATACTTGCGATCTATTATCTTATAAAATACTTCACGCTCGGTACGCCTGTAGAAGGCTTTACGACGCTCGTGCTTCTTATCACGGCTTTTTCGGGCCTTATACTTTTGGGGATCGGCGTCATCGGACAGTATCTTATGAATATACTCGACGAAGCGAGAAAAATGCCGAACTATACTATCCGGAAAAAGGATATAGACTGATATGAGAAAAGAAGAGATAGGCGGATATTTTGAATTAGAGGAATATACGGGCAGGGATTATTATAACGGACTGTATCATTTGAATCTTGCCCGCACGGCCTTGGTCTGCCTTTTGGAAGCTCTTGAATGTAAAAAGATATTGCTGCCGTATTTTCTGTGCGACTCGGTGATATCGGCAATCAAAAAGACCGGATCAGATATCCGGTTTTATCATATTTCAAACGATTTTTGCCCAAAGGACGACATAACGCTTCAGGACGGCGAATATATGCTTATAGTTAATTACTACGGGCAGATATCCGACGAAAAGCTTAAGTTTTTCCGGGACAAATACAAAAGGGTGATCGTGGACAACACGCACGCCTATTTCCAAAGGCCGGTAAAAGGTATTCCTACGGTCTATTCTTGCCGTAAGTTTTTCGGGCTTCCGGACGGCGCTATACTGTCGTATGACGGGAAGCTTAAAAAGATTGAAAGAGACCGATCTAATATGAGAATGTCGCATATCCTCGGAAGATTCGAAGACGGGGCGTCGCCGCATTACAGTGAAATGCTGGATACGGCGGAAAGCTTTTATGATTCGGCGCCGCTTGAGATGTCGAGGCTTACGGAAAATCTTTTAAAAGGTATAGACTATGACGCGGTAAGAGAGCGCAGGAATGCAAATTATAAGCGTCTGTCAGAACAGCTTGGAAAATATAATAAGGCCGGGTTTGTTTCGCCTGACGGCCCGTTCTGTTATCCGCTCTGGACAGACGGCGGTATTGCGATACGCAGGGAGCTTGCGAAGAAAAAGATATATGTTCCGACATACTGGAACAATGTTATAAACGAAATGCCAAAGGACAGCGTCGAATACGACATGGCGGCGAATATCCTCGCGCTTCCGTGCGACCAGAGATGTACTTTTGACGATATCGACGCTGAAATTGCTGAGGTTATAAAATTGTTATGAACAACAGGATAATGATACTCGGTTCGCTCGGTGAATTTGCCGCTCTTACGAAAAAAGCGCGTGAGCGCGGCATATATACCGTCGTTTGCGACGGCAATCCCGACGGACCCGCAAAGAAATTTGCCGACAAGGTATATGATATAGATGTGACGGATATTGAAGCTGTGGCGGAGGTATGTGTCAGCGAAAAGGTCGACGGCGTGATAACGGCTTTTTCCGATCTGCTTTTGGAATGCATGGTGAAGATATGCGACCGCGCGAAGCTTCCGTGCTATCTTAAGCCAGAGCAGCTGCCGTATTACCGCGACAAGCGCGTTATGAAGCAGATGTTCAACGCTCTTGGCATAGACACGCCTAAGTTTGTTTCTTTATCTTCAAAGGAAGACGCGGACGCTCTTAAAGACTTTAAATTTCCTGCAGTAGCGAAGCCGGTAGACAAATACGGCTCCCGCGGGATAACCATAATAAACAGCGCGGACGAGATAAAAGAAAAATATTTTGAGATATGCGGTACGTCGGAGCTGAAGGAGATACTTGTCGAGGAATATAACGGATGGTTCGAATTCAACGTCATGAGCTGGCTCGAGGACGGAGAGGTCTCGATACTCGGGATAGCGGACAGGGAAAAGACGGCCATAGCTGACGATGTAATACCGATAAGCACAAGAAATGTGTATCCGACGAGGTTTTATGACGATATCGCAGAAGATGTGCGCGATACGCTTAAAAAAATCGCCGACCATACAGGCCAGAAAAACGGAGAGCTTTCCATGCAGTTTTTCTGGCGCCCGGGAGAGAGGATATCGGCGGGAGAGGTCGCCGCGCGCTTTTTAGGATATGAGCATGAGCTCATCGAGTATGCGGGAGATTTGTCTATCGAAGAGCTGCTTCTCGATTCTGTCTATGACAAAGGAGCGTTAAAAGAAAAACTCGCCTTATATGACCCGGCGATGAAAAAAAGCGCCGCCGTTATCTATTTTCAGGCAAAAGACGGGATAGTGGACGATATCTCAAAAATGGAAGAGATACTCGAAAGCCCGTACGCCGTATCAGGAGAGATATTCTATAAAAAAGGCGATGTGAGCGCTTTGTATGCAAGGCCGTATGCGGCGCGGGTATGCGTATGCAGTCCGACGCGTGAAGAGACGGACGACGTTTCGCAGAAGATAATAGATAAGGCTTCTATATGCGATAAAAGAGGAAACGACCTGCTTTACCGCAACAGGCTTGTAGATTATGTCTGATTAAATTCAGCAAGAATACCGACCTTGCGCGCGTTTTTCGCATATGCTATAGTGGTGTTGTGATTTCCGGAGGTGTTGTAAATGGACGAAAGACGTATCCAGAAAATGACTCATTTAGCCATGTTCGAGGAGACGGACGGCAGGGAAGATATAAAGATAAGCAAATATTTTCTGAATGATTATATCGGAATAGGGCTTTTAAAGAACTTTTTCCTTATAACCATAGCTTATTTTCTCCTGCTCGGGATACTTTTCGTATATAATTTTGAATATTTGGCTTTGATATTCGCCGATATGGATTTCCTTCCGCTTAT
>DVOP01000098.1 GCA_018713465.1 Candidatus Alectryocaccobium stercorigallinarum
TCAATAAAATATTTAAATTTCTCGTAATTATATGTGGTTTGGGCGACAAAAGTTATGTCCTTATTTTTATCAATTTTTAAGTTGTATATCTCTTCTTCCGAATCGACTATATGACATTCTCCCTCTACCCAGCCGCGTATGCCGATGACCTCGGGGTGTTCCGGATTTCCGACTATTACGATCACCGAACCGTTCATACTGTCCTCATGGACTATCCTGTGTATCTTTGCAACAAACGGACACGTCGCGTCGACGCAGACTATGCCCTGCCGGTCAAGGCTGTCGCGTATCTTTTTAGATACGCCGTGAGAGCGGATTATGACCGTTCCCTCTTTTATCTTTGAAATCTCTTCTTCCGAATCAATGACCCTTACACCATTTTCTGCCAGCTCCGAAACTACGATATCGTTATGTATGATAGGACCGAAAGTATATACCGGAAGGCCGCTCTTTTCTATCTGCTCATATACCGTATTGACGGCCTTGTTTACCCCGAAGCAAAATCCGGCCGTCTTTGCCGAAATAACTTTCATACGCCTTTTCGCTCCTTAAGCAGCGAGATTATAGCATCTGCCGTTTCCTCTATCGTCATATCGGACGTATCAAGAAGAACGGCGTCGTCAGCCTGTCTTAGCGGGGAGGCTTCCCTCGTGCTGTCGTTGTGGTCCCTGCTTTTAAGATCCTCCTCTATTTTGAGGATATCCTCCTTAACTCCTTTTTCTTCGAGCTGGCGCAGCCGCCTCTTAGCGCGCACATGTACGTCGGCTGTCAGGAAAATCTTCAGCGTAGCGTCCGGCAGCACGACGGTTCCTATATCCCTGCCGTCCATGACTACATCGGCGCTCTTTGCGAGCTTTTGCTGAAGCTCCACGAGCTTTTCGCGCACCTCGGGAAGCGCGCTTACCCTCGACGCGCTCATTCCAGCCTTTTCCGTGCGTATCGCCTCGGAAACGTCTTCATTGTTTAAATATATCTTCTGTACGCCGTCCACGTTGCTTATCGAGATATCCGCTTTATCGGAAAGCGCGCGTATGTCCTCCGACTTCTCCGGCCATTTGCCGTTCCTGTCAAAAAAGAGGCCCATCGCCCTGTACATGGCTCCGGTATCGATATACACGTATCCCAGCCTCGACGCGGCTATCTTCGCGATCGTGCTTTTTCCCGCGCCGGCAGGACCGTCGATAGCTATCTGACAATACATTATCATTCCTCCTGTCCCGCAGCTGAAACCGCGGCCTTATATGCCGTAGACCACGCTATCTGCAGGTTATAACCGCCTGTCAGCGCGTCCACATCTAAAACCTCTCCTGTAAAATACAGTCCCCGTACTGTTTTTGACTCCATGGTAGACGGGTCTATATCCTTTACGTTTACCCCGCCCTGGGTGACGACCGCTTCAGTATACGGACGAAGCCCCGTAACGGTAAACGTAAAACGCTTCAGAAGATTTACAAGCTCCTGACGCTGCCATTTGCTTATGCTGTTTATCGGCGTATCGGGGTGTATAGGACTTCTCGATACGATGACCGGAATGAGCTTTGCCGGAAGCAGTCCCGACAGCGAATTTTTAAACTGCCTGTTCATGCCTTCCGAAAAATCCCTTAATATACGGCTGTCCAGCTGTTCGGACGTAAGCGCCGGCTTTAAGTCTATTTCCGCCGTAAGCTCTTCTTTTTCAAGCTTCTTTCCTATTTTTGAGCTCGCCGATATGACTACAGGGCCGCTTACGCCGAAATGAGTAAAAAGCATTTCTCCAAATTCACTGTACAGCTTCTTTTTTCCACTCTTTACCGTAAACGTTATGTTTTTAAGAGACAGCCCCTGAAGCTGCTTTACAAAGTCCTCTTTCGCCTCCATAGGCACAAGCGCGGGCCTTGTTTCCGTGACTCTTGCTCCTGCGGCTTTTGCAAATTTATATCCGTCTCCCGTAGAACCGGTCGACGGGTATGAAAGCCCCCCGGTTGCCGTTATGACCGCGTCCGAAAAATGCCTGCCCAGATCCGAAAGCTGCACTCCCTTTATCGCCCCGTCCTCAATTATAAGCTCCTTTACCTCGCTGTTCAGTCTTACATCGACTTTAAGCCTTTGCATTTCCCTTTCAAGTGCCCGTATTATATCGGACGAATGATCCGACGCCGGAAACGCTCTCCTGCCCCGTTCTACCTTAGTCCTGACGCCCAGCCCCTCGAAAAGCGAAACTGCGTCCTGACTTGAAAACGAACTGAACGAGCTGTATAAAAATCTTGGATTTGTAACTACGTTCTCGAGCAGCTCGTCCGTTGAGCATACATTTGTGAAATTACATCTTCCTTTGCCGGTTATAAAGAGTTTTTTTCCGAGTTTTTCATTTTTTTCAAAAAGAATTACCTCAGCTCCCAGCCGGGCCGAGAATACGGCGCACGCCATACCTGCCGCGCCGCCGCCGATAACTATGATTTTTTTCAACTTCATATTTCCTTAAATCATCAATTAAAATTCAGTCAAAGGATCCATGTCGTCTCTGTTGTATACCTGATACTCCTCCCAGAGCTTTTCCATATCCCTTAAAGTATCCATTACCTCGTCCTTGCGCTCCATTGAAAGAGCCACAAGCAGCGCGTTTATAACGCTAAGCGGAGCGACAAGCGAATCCACTATTGAAGCCATATCGCTTTTTGCTAAAAGGCTGCATGAAGAATAAAGGTTTATAGGCGAATGGGGCGTATCCGTTATCGTTATTATCTTCGCCTGTCTGTTGTTCGCGAACTCCATCGCCTTTAAAGTACGCATTGAATATCTCGGAAAACTTATGCCGATGACTACGTCCCTGTCGTTTATCCTTATCATCTGCTCGAACATCTCGCTCGTATTGTTTGACGTAACGAGCCTGACGTCGTCAAGTATCTGATGGAGATAAAATTCCATGAAAGACGCGAGCGGCGCGCAGCTCCTTATCCCGACGATATAGACCCGTCTCGCGCTTAAGATAGTCTTGACCGCCTCGTGAAACGCGTCCTTGTTGTTTTCATTTTCAAGCGTCTGCTTTATTTTGTCTATATCGGCGGCAAGCACGCTCTG
>DVOP01000099.1 GCA_018713465.1 Candidatus Alectryocaccobium stercorigallinarum
AGGAGCTCCGTCCTTTGAAAGATAAATTTCATACGGCATGAAAGAGCAGTATTTTTCAAGCACTTCACGCACTCTGTATTCGTTCGAATATTCGAGACAATCTTCGTTCAGGATAAGAGTTATCTTTGTTCCGACAGTATCCTTGTCTCCGTCTGTCATATCGTATTCGGTGCTGCCGTCGCACTCCCAGTGAACCGCCTTCGCGCCGTCTTTGTATGAAAGAGTATCGATGTGCACTTCGTCGGCTACCATGAAAGCCGAATAAAATCCGAGACCGAAATGTCCGATTATCTGGTCTTCGTCGGCCTTATCCTTGTATTTCTCCAAAAATTCGGTAGCGCCCGAAAAAGCTATCTGTGTGATATACTCTTCTACCTCGTCGGCTGTCATACCGATACCGTTATCGATAAATGTAAGCGTTTTGTCTTTATCGTTTACTATTACGTCGATCTTCGGCTTATAATCCGCGGGCATTTCGTATTCGCCTGCAAGGCTCAGCTTTTTAAGCTTTGTGATCGCGTCGCTCGCGTTCGAGATCATTTCGCGGACGAAAATGTCCTGATCGGAATACATCCATTTTTTGATTATAGGAAATATGTTTTCGCTGTTGATCGAAAGATTTCCGTGTTTTTCTGCCATTATTATTCACTCTCCTAACACACGCTCAAGTATAAACATCATTTCTCCGGGAACCGCTCGCGCTTAAGACTCGCCTAGCAGTACTAATTTCAAGCTTCGCTTCTGCTCGCTTTCAATAAGTACTGAGGCTGCGTATGTTCCCTTCGAAATATGTTTATACGTTTCGCTATATTTTATTTTTGTATCATAATTTCTGAAAAACATTTTACGGCGGTTAGGTGTGAAAGTCAAGAAAAAATTAGCACTCATTCAAAATGAGTGCTAATAAAATCATCCTTTGATATCGGTTTTTATCTGCAGTTCTTCAAGCTGTTTTTCGGAAACCTCGCCCGGAGCCTGAGTCATAAGACAGACGGCGTCTTTGTTTTTCGGGAATGCGATAACGTCTCTTATCGAATCGCAGCCGGCCATGAGCATTACGAGCCTGTCGAGTCCGTACGCAAGTCCTGCGTGAGGCGGAACTCCGTATTTGAACGCTTCAAGCAGGAAGCTGAACTGTTCCCATGCCTGCTCTTTCGTAAAGCCGAGCACCTCAAACATTTTCTCCTGGATATCGTTCTGGTGTATCCTGACTGAACCGCCGCCGATCTCAACTCCGTTGAGCACGATGTCGTACGCTTTCGCGCGGACGCGTCCCGGGTCTGAATATATATACTGCCAGTCTTCGTCCATCGGCATTGTGAACGGGTGGTGCATTGCCGTAAAGCGGTTTTCCTCATCAGACCACTCAAGCAGCGGGAATTCTACTATCCATACGAAACAGAATTCATTCTTATCTATAAGACCCGCTTCTTCTCCAAGCTCAAGCCTGAGCGCACCAAGCACGTTCCAAACTATCTTTTTCTTGTCGGCCGCAAACAGCAGAAGGTCGCCGTTTTCACCCTCAAGCCTTTCGACGAGCGCCTTCATCTCGTCTTCCGTCATAAATTTAGAGAACGAAGACTTGAGCGTTCCGTCTTCTCCTATCGCGATATACGCAAGACCCTTAGCTCCGTATCCCTTCGCGAACTCAACGAGCTTGTCTATTTTCTTTCTCGGCATAGCGCCCATGCCTTTGGCGTTTATTCCCCTTACTGTACCGTCCTTCAACGCAGCCGCAGAGGAGAATACAGAAAATCCGCAGTCCTTGACGATATCTGTCACGTCCTTAAGCTCCATTCCGAAACGCAGGTCGGGCTTATCCGAACCAAATCTGTCCATAGCCTCCTGCCATGTCATACGCCTTATCGGAAGCGGAATGTCTATTCCGAGAGCGTTTTTGAAAAGATAAGCGAGAAGACGTTCGTTTACGTCTATAACGTCGTCCACATCAACAAACGAAAGCTCCATATCTATCTGCGTAAACTCCGGCTGTCTGTCGGCGCGCAGGTCTTCATCCCTGAAGCACCTTGCAATCTGGATATATCTGTCATACCCGGAGCACATTAAAAGCTGCTTAAAAAGCTGAGGCGACTGAGGAAGCGCGTAGAAGCAGCCCGGATTAACACGGCTCGGAACAAGATAGTCCCTCGCGCCCTCAGGCGTGCTCTTTCCGAGCATAGGCGTCTCTATCTCGAGGAACCCTTCTGAATCCATAAAAGTTCTCGTAAGCGTGCATACCTTTGAACGCAGCATAAGGTTCTTCTGGATATCTGGACGTCTTAAATCGAGATACCTGTATTTAAGCCTGAGCTCTTCCTTTGTTTTGCTGTTTTCCTCTATCGGAAACGGCGGCGTCTCGGCTTCAGAAAGAACGCGCAGGTAATTCGCCCTTATCTCTATAGAACCGGTCTTTAACTTGTCGTTCACCGCTCCGCTTCGTTTTTCAACTCTTCCCTTTACGGCTACTACAAACTCGCTTCTAAGTCCTGCCGCCTTTTCGAAGCCCGTTTCGTCTATATCGCCGTTTTCGAATATTATCTGTATAAGTCCCGAGCGGTCCCTAAGATCTGTAAAAATTATTCCGCCCTTATTCCTGTTTTTCTGCACCCAGCCCATGAGCGTAACTTCTGTTCCGATCATGCTTTCCGTAACTTCCGCGCAGCGGCATGTGCGCTTAAGTCCTGCCATTGATTCTGCCATTGTTTTCTCTCCTTATCAATCCGCGAAAATTTCTACTATTTCGGAATATCCTTCCGCCGCAAGCTGTTCCTTCTGGAATTTCTTGTTTTTCTTCATCGTATCGACGCTTATCTCCATGCCCTTGCTTCGCTCTATCATCACCTTTGACATAAGCGATTCAAGCGCTTCCTTTGTGATATTCTTATCTACAAGATAAGCTCTTTTTCCGTATATCCTCGGCACACTGAAATCATGCTCCAGAAGCAGCATTACTATTCTCTCAAAGCCTATCGAGAATCCGCACGCCGGCGTACTCTGGCCGGTGAATTTGCCGATCATCTCGTCGTATCTTCCGCCGCCTCCGACAGAGCCTCCGAACTCGTCCATAGTTATCTCGAATATCGGGCCGGTATAGTAAGACATTCCGCGCACAAGCGTCGGGTCGAACACGAGTCCGAAATCCGCCTGCTTCGCTTTTTCGACCTGATAAATTATATTCTCAAGATTATCTGCTACCTCCGGCTCAAGGCAGCCTTCAAGCTCTTTTTTAAGATATCTTATGCCCTCCGCTGTGGGCTCTATATTCTGGAACAGGTTGAGGTATGTCGCTATATTCGCTCTGTCAAAGCCCTCTTTTTCAAGCTCCGCGGCAACTCCCTCAATGCCTATCTTATCCATTTTATCCAGGATAATAAATACCGTATCGAAACTTTCGGGCGCGAATCCGCTGTATGCGGCCATAGCCTTAAGTATACGGCGGTCGTTTATCCTGATAGTAAATTTCTTAAAATTTATTTCACCTAAAAACGCACTTGTAGCCAATATAAGATCTATTTCGGCAATACACGAAGCCTCTCCGATAACGTCTATATCGCACTGCATGAACTGACGGTATCTTCCTCTTTGCGGTCTGTCCGCGCGCCATACGTTTCCGGTCTGAAGCGCCTTAAAAGGAGACGGAAGCTCAGCCGAATGGTTCGCGTAGTATCTGCAAAGCGGAACAGTAAGGTCATATCTCAGTCCGCAGTCAACAAGGTCGTTTTCCTCTTTCGCCTCGTCCATCTTAAGCTTTTCGCCTCTTTTAAGTATTTTAAAGATAAGCTTTTCGTTTTCGCCGCCCTGCTTGCTGTTAAGATTTTCTAAATGCTCAACACACGGAGTCTCCATCGAAACGAAACCGAACCTGCGGTATGTCTCCTTCATAACGCCTAAAACATAGTTCCTTATCTCCATCTCTTTCGGGAGTATGTCTTTCATTCCCGTAACAGGTTTTTTCTTTAACTGCATTTTATGTATTTCTCCTTCCGCTCCAGCATTTCGCCGATACGCTCTATGTAATTCTTCAGATCTTTGACGTTTTCCGCCCGTTCTATCCTGCCGCCGTCGAAAACAAATTTCGACATTGCTCCGCTGCCCGCAGCCATTATCGTCTGTTTTTCTTCCATGATAATTATATTATAAAGCCCGAAGCAGCCGCGCCTCGCGTACCCGACATTTTCCAGATTCCCGGCGATGTTTTTCTGCCGGTACATATAATACGGCTCCATGTCCATACGCTTTGCCCCGAGGTCTATTATGTCCATTATCTCCTGTGAGTTATGGAACGAGCTTTCCGCATATTTGTCTTTAAACAGATTCAGTCTTGTCGCTCTTTTAAGCGCGAGCGAATGCACTGTCAGCGAATCCGGTTTCAGCTCTTCTATAGCGCGCATGGTTTCGCGCGCCTCGCTTTCGCCCTCGCCCGGAAGCCCGGTTATTATGTCCATATTTATGTTTTCAAAGCCCGCCTGCCTTGCCATACCAAACGCGGACACGACCTGCTCCACCGTATGGTTCCTGCCTATGGTATCAAGCGTTTTCTGATTCATAGTCTGAGGATTTATCGATATCCTGTCGACGCCGTATTTTCGAAGCACGTTCAGCTTGTCCGTATCCACGGTGTCGGGTCTTCCGGCCTCAACGGTAAACTCCATCACGCCGCTCATGTCGAACAGACTGCGTATCCTGTCCAGCAGCCTTTCAAGCTGCGCCGCCGAAAGCGTCGTCGGAGTTCCGCCGCCTATGTATATCGTGCAAAGCCTTTTACCCGCCATAGCCGAAGCGATGAATTCCAATTCCGTAAACAACGCCTTTAAATACCCGTCCGCCAGATATCCCCATTTTTCATACGGGTGCGAGCCGAACGAGCAGTAAAGACATATTGAAGGGCAAAACGGAATACCGACATAAAGGCTGTATCCGTCTTTTATACTTATGCTGTCGAGCAGCTCCTTTTCTCTATTAGCTACCGCGATCGCAAGCGCCGTCTTTTTTGCCGACGTGTAATATGTCTCGCGCATGTATTTCGCGATATCGGGATTGCGCCAGCCCTCTTCCATCAGCTTCATCGGTATCTTGGTCGGGCGTATGCCTGTGAGCGTTCCCCACGGAAGCTGCTTTCCAGCCGCCTCGGAAAGCACGTTATATACAAGCTGTTTAAGACAGTTTTTTCTTTCCGTACGCGCGGTGTCAGCCTCGATACATTTTGACGCTTCTTTTTTACCGACGTCCGATATACATGAAAATTTAAGAACATCGTCATACATGCCAACATCCAGCTTCAAAAAAGTTTCAGCCGGATGTTCATTTTCACCACTATAAAATGTATATATTTCAGATTCAGGATAAAACGCCTTTACAAGTGTATAGACGTCGTATTCAAAATCTCTTTTATTAAAACATATCGATATATCAGACAAAAGGATTCATCCTCTTTTCAAAACCTATTGATGTTTCGCAGTCATGTCCCGGATAGACCTTTACGTCCTCCGGAAGCTCCGTCACAAGCCTCTTAAGGCTCCTGCCCATCTCAGCGGCAGACGACGTCGGAAAATCCGTGCGTCCGCACGAACCGTAGAACAGCGTATCTCCGCTTATCAGTATCTTATCTTCATAAAAATAGTAGCAGCAGCTTCCGCTCGTATGTCCCGGAGTAAGAAGGACGCGGAATTTGAATTCGGAGATCTCCGGCTCGTCGTTATCATCTACGAGTATATCAGGCTTTACGCTGACCTGACCCATACCGGAAATGATAGAAAGGTTAAGCCTCGGATCGCCGAGCAGTTCCTCCTCCGCCCTGGCCGCAACTATCGGTATATTATATTTTTCGGCAATATCCTTCGTCGCCATTATATGGTCGAAATGTCCGTGGGTCAAAAGCACCGCCACAGGCTTTCCCTGCATAACGTCGACCTGCGCACATATCCTCTTCGTATTTACAGCCGGGTCTACTATAAGCATTTCTTTTGTATCTTCGTTCATAAGAAAATACACGTTTGTCATTACCGTTCCGAGACACAAACTTTGAACAGTCATATTTAGCCCTTTGACCTTTCTATATCAATTACATTAGGCACCTGACGTATCTTGTCCGTCAGAGATGTAAGCTCGTCTTTATTATTTACATGGAAACCGCAGTCGAACGTCGCGATACCCTGCTTGTTTATGCGCACGTTCATTGAAACTACGTCTATCTTTCTTTCTGTAAAAATTTTTGAAATATCTACGAGGAGTCCTGTCCTGTTTGTAGCGAAGATATTTATGTCAACAAGGTATTTCTGGCTACCCTCGCTGCCCGGAGCCCATTCAGCGTCTATAAGCCTCTCTCTTTCCTGCTCAGGCAGGTTGATGATATTTATACAGTCGGTGCGGTGTATCGTAACGCCTCTTCCCCTTGTAACATATCCTACTATCTCGTCGCCGGGTATCGGACTGCAGCATTTTGAAAATCTCACCGAAACGTCGTTAAGTCCGTGGACGAGTATTCCGCCTTTCTCCGTGTTTTTCTGCGGATGGATCGACGCCGCGTTTTCCGCCATAGCCTCGAGCACGTTCTCATCTGTAAGACGTTTTACTTCATCTATAGAATAAGCGTCTATAAGCTTATTTAAAACCTGACCCTCGCGCAGGCCGCCGTGACCAATGGCGGCGAGCACAGACTCCCAGTCTCTGAAGCCGTATTTGCGCATTACGACTTCCATATATTCAGGCTTGAGATATAATCCTAAATCCTTGCCTTTTGCCTTCGCATAGCTTGCAAGCAGCTCGCGTCCTTTCGCGGTGTTGTCCTCTTTCGATTCGCGTCTGAACCACTGGTTTATGCGGTTCCTTGCCTGCGTGCTCTTTACGACCTTAAGCCAGTCGCGGCTTGGTCCTCTTGAATTCTGCGAAGTTATTATCTCAACGATATCGCCGTTTTTCAGCTTTGTCTCTATCGGAACGAGCTTGTCGTTTACGCGCGCTCCGACCATTGTATTTCCGACCGCCGAATGTATCATATACGCGAAGTCTATAGGACACGATCCCGCCGGCAGCGTTTTTACCTCTCCTGCCGGGGAGAAGCAGTATACGTTATCGTTAAAGAGGTTGAGATCGCTCTTTAAGAGGCTCATGAACTCTTTGTTGTCAGACATGTCCTGCTGCCATTCAAGTATCTGCCGCAGCCAGTTGAGCTTTTCCTCCTCCATGCCCTTTGAACCGGCCGTCTTGCCGTCCGCCGATTCCTTATATTTCCAATGCGCGGCAATACCGAACTCGGCTATTTTATGCATTTCTACCGTTCTAATCTGTATTTCGAACGGACGTCCGCTGTGCCCTATTACCGTAGTATGGAGCGACTGATACATGTTCTCCTTCGGCATGGCGATATAATCTTTAAAACGCCCCGGTATCGGAGTATACAGCTCGTGTATAACGCCGAGCGCCGCATAGCAGTCCTTGACCGTATCGACTATAATACGCACCGCGAACATATCGTATATCTGATCAATTGATTTATCTTTATTGATCATCTTTTTATATATGCTGAAAAAGTGCTTTGCGCGCCCCGTCACGGAAGCCTTTATCCCGGCCTCCTCCATGTTTTTGCGGACTTCATTTACTATATCGTCGACGAATTTCTGCCTCTCGGCTTTCTTTTCGTTTATCTCATGTACTAATTTATAATACGCTTCCGGCTCAAGATATTTGAGCGAAAGGTCGTCCAGCTCGACTTTTATCTTTGAAATACCGAGCCTCTGCGCTATCGGGGCATAGATGTCCATCGTCTCGCGCGCTTTCTCAAGCTGCTTTTCGGGCCGCATATATTTGAGCGTGCGCATGTTGTGAAGCCTGTCGGCAAGCTTTACCATAATGACGCGGATATCCTTCGCCATCGCAAGGAACATCTTCCTTAAGTTCTCCGCCTGTTCCTCCAGCTTGTCCGCGGAATAGCTCAGCTGTCCCAGCTTTGTAACGCCGTCTACGATATCGGCGACTTCTTTTCCGAACTCCTTCTCGACCTCTTCGTATGTCATTCCGGTATCTTCCACAACATCGTGTAGCAGACCGGCTACTATGCTTTCCTTGTCCAGCTCCAAATTAGCAAGAATAATAGCTACCGAAAGCGGGTGGATTATATAAGGCTCTCCCGATTTTCTCCTCTGGTCGCCGTGCGCGGCTTTCGCCGTCTGATAGGCTTTTTCAATGAGTGAAATGTCGTCCGACGGGTGATATTTTCGCACAGTATTAATAAGCTCATCATAGAGATCCTCCGGAGACCTGAATTCCGAAACCTCGTTCTTATCTCCCGGAGCGTCCGCAAACAATGAGTCTTTGTCAGCTGATCCGATATTCAGTTTTTCTTTTTCCAAAACTTTTGTCTCAGCCATCTATGCCACCTGAAAATTAAAAACTTACTTGCCCTCGTAGATCAATGCGCTGTCAACGCTGTATTTCGCGAGTTTTTCACGTCCTTTAAGTCCCGCGAGCTCCATTACGAAAATTATCTTTACTACTTCTCCGCCAAGCTCCTCGACCAACTTCGCGGCGGCTTCCATAGTTCCGCCAGTCGCAAGCAGGTCGTCGACAAGAACGACTTTATCGCCCGGCTTCACCGCGTCTTTGTGCATTTCTATAGTCGCGCTTCCGTATTCAAGGTCGTATGTAGCTTTTACTGTCTCACGCGGCAGCTTTCCCTCTTTTCTTATAAGCGCAAACGGTTTTTTAAGATTATACGCCAGAGGCATCCCGAAAACAAATCCTCTCGACTCTGTTCCGGCTATAACGTCAAAATCAAGATCCTTGATAAAATCCTGAAGCATATTTATTGAAAGCTGAACTCCGTCCGCCTCCTGAAGTATGCCAGTTATGTCTCTGAATATTATCCCTTTTTCCGGAAAATCCGGAATACTTATAACATAATCTTTTAATTCTTTCATGGATATATAATTTCCTCCGGCTATACGCGTACCGCGCTTAA
>DVOP01000100.1 GCA_018713465.1 Candidatus Alectryocaccobium stercorigallinarum
AATATTCATATTTGGCAAAAAAAATAGTTGATGAATATTCGGTTAATTATGAGTATTTGGAAGATAGAAATAATCTACTTAAGTTAATTAACTATGAATGTACTTTAAATGAATATAGATGTAAAAATCAAAGAAGATTAATGACGCCTGAATTAAAAAAGAAAATTATGATTCGTGATAATTATACATGCCAAAAATGTGGGAAGTATATGCCTGATGAAGTAGGACTACATATAGACCATATAATACCTATTTCAAAGGGTGGAAAATCAGTACCGTCAAATTTGCAAGTGCTTTGTTCAAAATGTAATGGAAAAAAATCAAATAAAATGTAAGAAAAAAATAGACATAATAACTAGTGAGTAGTCAAGTGAAAGGAGGAGTGTTATGGAAAAAAGGAAACGGATTATAAAAATTGTGGCGTTGACGACGGCTGCGGCGGTTGTGTGTGGTGCGTTTGCGGGCTGCGGCGCGGGCGGCGGAAAAGCCGAGCTGCTTACGGCGCAGGCGCAGGAAGACGTCGTATATGAATCCGACGTTGATACGGAAGAAGCGACTTCTGCAATGACGGGCTTTTCGCTTGATTTTATGAAAGCGGCGATGGAGTATGCGGAAGAGGAAAATCCGGTGCTTTCTCCGGCGTCGGCGTATTTGGCGCTTGTACTCCTTGCGTGCGGCAGCGGAGGTGAAACCGCGCAGGAGCTTTCGGAGGTCTTACGCATACCGGAGGGTGAGTGGGCTTCTTACGGCAGTACTATTCAGGAGTGGCTCAACCGTTCTAACGGGGAAACAACAATAAAGACCGCCGATTCGGTATGGTTTGACAGCGACGGCGGATATGAGGCGAAGCAGGAATATCTCGACACTGTAAGCGAAGCGCTTAAAGCCGAGGTTTATAAGGCGAATCTTCAGAGCAAAGGAACGATAGAAGATATCAATAAGTGGGTCAACGACGCGACCGACGGCCTTATCGAAAAGCTCAGGGAAGAACCGTATGACGATCTTGTAAGAGCCGTATTGCTCAACGCACTGTATTTCGAGGCAAAATGGAGTTATCCGTTTGAAGCTGAAGCAACGGCGGAAAAGACGTTTACAACGGCTGACGGCAAAGAAATAACGACGGATTTCTTAAGAGACTACGGGTGCCACAGATATTATTTAGAAGCAGACGGTATAGAGGGAATAATGCTGCCGTATACCGACGGTGAAGAATATACCGAGGGAGATACCGCATTTATAGCGCTGCGTTCCACAGACGGAAAGACGCCGGAAGAGGTGCTGGAAGCAGTTTCGCCGGAAATGCTGCGGGAATTTGCCAGTGTCGAAGAAACGACATATATGAACTTTTCAATGCCGAAATTTGATATAAACTATTATCAGGATCTCAACGACACGTTTGCGGCCGTAGGGCTTAAGCATACCATGTCGGACGGCGGAGCGGATCTTTCGAATATGTTTGAAAACGAAGAAGGCTCGGCTATGGATCTTGACGCGGCCCAGATAGTCCGTATTCAGGTGGACGAAGAAGGCACGAAAGCGGCTGCCGTAACGGAGATAGCCGCGAGCGAAACCGCAATGATAGTCGAAGAGCCGATAGAGCTGCACTTTGACAGTCCGTTCCTGTATATGATAATCGATACGGAAACCGGCATGCCGATATTTATGGGAATCCTTGAAAATCCCGCACAGTAACCTCTAAATTTTAAAATATAAGTTTTCGAGTCGCAAATTTTGAAAGCATTTACTCACCATAGCAGTCGTCCTCCTCAGCCATAACCGCTCGGCGCGCTCACATATATCAATTTCGCCGCCGAGCATGTCTTCGGACTCCTTGATGCAATATGGCTCATAATTGCTTTCAACAATTTGCTTGTTCCTTAACAACAAATTTAAATAAATATTCACAGAGAGGATCAATAAATGGGCAGTAAAAAAGCCGCGGTATTTTTTCCGGGAATAGGATACGGACTGGACAGACCTTTGCTGTATTATGCGAAAAAGATAGCGCTGCAAAGAGGCTATGAGACGATAGACGTTCCATATACCGGCTTTCCGAAAAAGGTCAGGGGCAACAAAGCGAAAATGAAAGAATCCTTTGACATTGCGATGGCGCAGACGGAAGAAATATTAAAGGACGTGGATTTTTCGGAATATAAAGACATAATTTTCGTGTCAAAAAGCGTCGGGACAGTCGTAGCGGCGCATTACGCGCATGAGCATAACATAGCTGTGAACCATGTATTCTTTACTCCGCTTGAAGAGACGTTTATGCATAACGATCAAAAGGGCGTTGTTTTTCACGGAACAAACGACCCTTGGGCGGAAACGCTTGCGATACAGAAGAAATGTGCTGAGCTTAAGCTTCCGCTTAATCTGTACGAAGGAGCGAACCATTCGCTTGAAACGGGAGATGTGGCGAAGGACTTGCAGTATCTGACGGATATAATGATGAGGCTGCTGGATTGATTTCCGCAGCTGTACAAACAGAAAAATTGATAAAGAAAAGCAAAGATATTTGGATATGAAGCCAATATCTTTGCTTTTTTGCTTTTTATTAAGAACTGGTGATAAATGTTTTATATATGCTTTTTGAACATGAGCGGCAGATTGAATACAAGCGCTATTGCGCCGCCGCCAAGGAATCCACCGAGGTGGGCGAAGCCGTCGACGCCGGAGGACGTAAAGCCTGTCCAAAGAGACAGCGCCGCCATTATTGCTATCCTTCGAAACGACAGCTCGTACAGGCGGCCTCTGTTTAAAAACGCTGAAACGGCAAGGCCTCCGATCACGGCGAATATCGAGCCGGAAGCGCCGGCAGAAACGACTTGTTCGCCGCCTCTGAGCTCAACTGCGTATGAGAGCAGATTTCCGCAAAGCCCGCCGCCAAGATATAGTATCAGATATCTGACTTTGCCGAGATATCTTTCCATATAGTCTCCGGCGAAGAACAGGAGCAGCATGTTTCCGAAAAGGTGCTGGAATCCGAAATGCAGGAACATGGACGTAAACAGGCGGTAATATTCTCCCGCCTGAACAAGCGGAGTAAAAGAAGCGCCCCAGCGGATCATGTTGTATGCGTCTTCGGAGCCGCCGGACACTTCAACGATAAAAAACATAGCGACATTTACTGCTATTATGATGAAGTTGACAATGCTCTTGTTTTTACGGTGCAGTATCTGTTCTATGATGTCTTCATTTTGAGAGTTCATTGATTTCTCCAAAAACTTCTTCCGAATATCTTACGGTTTCCATCGCGTCCTTTGCGTATTTGTCGGCGCCTATCATATCGGCGTATTCCTGCGTGAGAACGGCGCCTCCGACGATGATTTTGCACCACGGCGCTTTTTTGCGTGCGAGCTTAATAGTTTCCTCCATTGCGGGAACGGTGGTCGTCATAAGCGCGCTAAGGCCTAAAAGCGGAGCTTTAAGTTCGACTACCTTATCGACGATAGCTTCCGCAGGAACGTCCTTGCCCATATCTATTACTTCAAAACCGTAATTTTCCATTATGAGCTTTACGATGTTTTTGCCGATATCGTGTATGTCGCCTTTGACCGTGGCTATGACAAACGGGCATTTTGCCGGCGCCTGAGCGCTGCTGTTTTTCATAGCGTCGCGTATCTTTTCGAAAGCCGCCTGTGCCGATTCTGCGCTCATTAAAAGCTGCGGCAGATAAATGCGCGATTTTTCATATCCCTCGCCGACTATGTCAAGCGCGGGGATTATTTCGTCATTTACTATGACCATAGGGTCGGCCGTTTCAAGAAGCTGCGCCGTTATTTTTCCCGCCTGCTCTTTAAGGCCCTTTACTATGGCATTTTTAAGCTCCGAGCCATAGTCTGACGCCGAGCCGGAACTAACGCCTGAAGCGGAGCTGCCTGCGGAAGCGTTTGTCCCTGACGGAGCCGCTTTTGAAGCGTCGGCAGGAGTTATATCGTAATCCTGAGTAAACTGTATATAATCGGTAAAATTCTCGTCTAAAGCATTCAGCGCACGGAATGAATAATATACGCCGAGCATTTCGACGGAGTTCGGGTTCATGATAGCGGCTGAAAGGCCGTTGTTCAGCGCCATAGCGAAGAATGTGCTGTTTATCATGCTTCTGGACGGGAGACCGAAGGAAACATTCGAAACGCCCAAGGACGTATGACATCCTAATTCGGTTTTTATCCTGCGTACGCATTCAAGAGTGACCTTAGCAGAATTCGGGTCTGCGCTGACGGTCATCGCAAGCGGGTCGAAGATTATGTTTTTCTTTTCTATCCCGTACTTTTTGGCTTCTGCCAGTATTTTTTTAGCTATCGCCATTCTGCCTTCCGCTGTTTCGGGTATACCGTCGTCATCGAGAGTCAGAGCGATAACAACGCCGCCGTATTTTTTTGCGAGCGGGAAAACAGCTTTCATTATTTCTTCTTTTCCGCTCACCGAGTTTATGAGCGCTTTGCCGTTGTATATCCTGAGCGCCTGTTCCATTGCGGCAGGGTCGGCGGAATCTATCTGAAGCGGAAGATTTATGACCGACTGAAGTTCGCTTACAGCCGCGGTGAGCATTTCTGTTTCATTTATCTCGGGCAATCCGACGTTTACATCTAAGATATGCACTCCGCGTTCCTGCTGTTTGATACCCTCGCTTAAGATATAGTCCATATCCTTTTCGACAAGAGCGGCTTTGAGCTTCTTCTTGCCGGTAGGATTTATACGCTCTCCTATGAGCACGGGCGATTTGTCAAAAACAACGCTGTGCGTATATGAGGAGACAAAGGTAATGTTCTTTTCTGTGATCGGAACCGCTTTAAGTTCGGAGCATTTCTGCACTACGGCGCGTATGAACTTCGGCGTCGTTCCGCAGCAGCCTCCCGCGATATGCACGCCGCGCTTTATAAAATCAGCTATGTCGTCCGAAAATTCTTCGGGCAGTACATCGTATACCGTCTTGCCGTCAGATATCCTCGGAAGCCCCGCGTTTGGCTTTACGAGCACGGGAACGGAGGCGTATTTAAGATATTCGTCTATTATGCCGCCGAGCTGCTTCGGGCCGAGAGAGCAGTTTACTCCTATAGCGTCCGCGCCCATTCCCTCAAGCATAGCTACCATAGCAGCCGGAGACGCGCCTGTCATAAGCTTGCCGTCCTCGCCGTATGCATTTGAAACGAATACGGGAAGATCGCAGGTTTCCTTTGCGGCCAAAAGCGCAGCCTTTGTCTCATAGCTGTCGTTCATCGTTTCTATAAATATAAGATCAGCGCCGCATTTCGCGCCGATAGATATAGTCTTGGAAAAAATGCGTACCGCTTCTTCAAAATCCAGATCGCCGAGCGGCTTTAAAAGGCGTCCGAGCGGTCCGACATCGAGCGCGATGAATTTTTCCTGAGGCGCGCTTGTCTTTGTCTGCGCGGCGGCTGAGCGGACGTTGCCTACGGCTACGGAAACAATGTCGGTAAGCTCGTCGTCGCCAAATTTCAGGCTGTTTGCCCCGAATGTATTAGTCAGTACGATGTTGCTTCCGGCGTCAAAATACATTTTATGTAAAGCCGTTATGATATCCGGGTGAGAAAGATTCCATCTTTCAGGAAGTTCGCCCGGTTTAAGACCGGCGGACTGGAGAAAAGTTCCCATTCCGCCGTCAAGGTATGTTATGTTGTTTTTTATGTATTCAGTTATTAACATGATTTTCCTGTCTGTTTTAATTTTGTTTTTATTTGATTATCTCGGAAACATTTTCCATTATCTTTGCCGCCACGTCAGGCTTGTTCATTGAATAAACATGCACTATCTTGATTCCGTTCGCGAAAAGATCGATTATCTGATCCGTGGCATACGCTATTCCGGCCTGCTTCATAGCCTCCGGCTTTGAGCCGAAGTGGTCTACAAGGCTTTTGAAGCGGTGAGGCATAAAAGAGCCTGAAAGCTTTATTGCGCGGTCGACCTGTTCAACCTTTGTTATAGGCATAATGCCGGGGATTATCGGGACAGTAACGCCCGCCTCTCTTGCCTTATATAAAAAGCTGAAAAACAGATTGTTGTCAAAGAACATCTGCGTAGTGAGAAATTCGCAGCCCGCGTCCTGTTTTTCCTTTAAATGTTTTATGTCTTCCTTTTGGTTCGGACTTTCAGGGTGTATTTCAGGATAGCATGCGCCGCCCATACAAAAATCGGCGCCCGAATCCTTAATGTCCTTCATAAGCTCGGTGGCGTGGCGGTAATCCCATTTGCTTCTGTCTGAAGCCTCGAGTTCCGGAGTAAGGTCGCCGCGCAGCGCAAGCACGTTTTCTATTCCGGCGTCTCTCATAGCCTGAATACGCTCGCGTATCGTCTCCTTACTTGAGGATACGCATGTGAGATGGGCAAGCGTCGGGACTTTCGTAACGTCTTTAAGGTTTTTTGCGATATCGAGGGTGTACTGGCTTGTGCCGCCGCCCGCGCCGTAAGTTACGCTCATAAACGCCGGGTGAAGCGAAGCTATCTGCTTTGCAGCGTTCATTACGTTGTCGAAAGATGTGCTCGTTTTCGGGGGAAATACCTCAAAAGAGATATTTTGTTTATTCTGTTTAAATAATTCGCTTAATTTCATTATTAAAATCTCCAAATATAAGTCTCTGCCGCATATATAACGGCGGACGGTAAAGCTATA
>DVOP01000010.1 GCA_018713465.1 Candidatus Alectryocaccobium stercorigallinarum
AGTGGAACCGTTCGTTTTTAGATCATTTCAGCATAGTCGCCGTTGAAGATGAGAGTATAGTCGGCTTCGGGGATATTGATCTAAACTGCGGCGAAAAAGCCGATCATGATTTGAATACATACTATCTTGACCGGCTGTATGTACATAAAGACTGCCAGCGCAGAGGTATAGCGACGGTGTTATGTGATTTTCTGGAAAGACAGGCGTCTAAACAGAACACTGGTGGAGAAATCGTCACTCACGCGTCGATAACCGCAAAACCGTTTTTTGAAAAAAGAGGATACAAGGTGATAAAAGAGCAGTATGTCGAAAGAAGCGGCATACTGCTGAAAAATTATGTCATGAAGAAACGCTTAAAGTGAGGCAAATTAAAATAAACGCTGTATATAAAGGCTGTTCTTTTAAAACACTAACTGCACTAAAAGCATATAGCATACCGTTCCGCCGGCGATGGAAATGAGCATTTGGCGCTTCCATAAGTGAAGTATTACAGTTACGGCTATTGCTATTATTTCGGGTATGCCGCGGCTGCCCTGAAACAGCGAGACGTTTCGAAGACAGTATATCACCAGCATGGCGAATATCGCTCCGGGCAGCGCCTTGCCGAGATATTGTATATATTTTGGCGTCGGACGCTTCGAGCTGAATATAAGAAACGGCAGAAAGCGCATGAGCATAGTCCCGGCCACGCAAAGCCCGACGGTTATGATCTCCTGAAATAATGTCATTTTACAATTCTCCTTTTTTCTCAAGCGGTTTATTAAGCGCGGTCAATACTATTAAAACACATATCATAGTAGGGATAAGAAAGTTATCCGCGCCGAAAACCAGCAGGCATACGATACTTGCGGCAAGACCCGTCCATTCGCTTATGTGACGCTTTTCTTTAAGCCACTGCTCTAAAAATATCACGAGGAACATTGCTGTCATTACGAATTCCAGTCCTTCGGTGTTGAAAGTGAACAGGCCGCCAACTATGCCGCCGATCGTCGCGCCGCTGACCCAGTAAAAATGATTTAAAAGCGTTACGAAGAAATAGAACCAGCTGCGGTCTATATCTTTTGGGATATTAGCCGTGTAATTTATGCTGAATGTTTCATCGCACATGCCGAAAATAAGATAAGGCTTTTTCCAGCCGGTGTCTTTGTATTTGTCGAGCATGGAAATGCCGTAAAACAGATGACGCGCCTGAATCATAAGCGTCATTATAAAGACCTGAAGCGGGGCGAACGGGGCGAGCAGCATGCTTACCGCGATAAATTCAAGGCTTCCGCCGAATATGGTAATGCTCATAAGCAGCGGATACCAGAAGCTGAAGCCCGAAACATTCATATAAATGCCGTAGGTAAGACCTAAGAACCAGAAGCCGGCGAATATCGGAATAGTATATGGGAACGCGTATTTGAACGCGTTTTTTATTTTTGTATTCATAAATAGACCTCTTAAATTTACTGCTGTTTAAGATTAGCATTGCGGCGGCGCATATTCAACTCTATAATTATACTTTTCAAGTGCGGATTTTTTATAAAGAATAAAAATTTATCCGCAGGCGGTTTGATTTCGCATGCCGATATATTATAATTATCTCGGAGTGTATGCCCCGGAACGGAGGGAAGAGTATGATAAACCGTGTATATGCAATGTATTTCAGTGCGACGGACACCACAAAAACTATATGCGAGACGATAGCGGAAAAGGCGGCGCAGATTTTGGGTGCTGAAAAGCTGACATATGATTTTACAAATATAAAAATGAGAGACGGATTCCCTGAATTTAACGAAAGTGATCTTGTTGTTTTCGGAACTCCGACATACGCGGGACGTGTTCCGAACGTGCTCATCAAGTATGTCGCGTCAGTAAAAGGGAACGGCGCGTATGCGGTCCCGGTCGTTTTGTTCGGAAACAGAAATTATGACGATTCACTCATAGAGCTTAGAAATACGCTAAGTGAGAACGGCTTTAAAGCGATAGCGGGAGCGGCGTTCGTCGGTGAGCACTCTTTTTCAAGGATACTTGCGGCGGGCCGTCCAAACGAGGCCGACAGGCGCGAGGCGGAGGAGTTTTCGGAGAAGATATGTGCGAAATTAAAGGACGGCGATATAAAATATCCGGTATATGTAAAGGGAGAAGAACCGATACGTCCGTATTATCAGCCGCGCGACAGGAAAGGAACTTCAATAAATATACTTAAAGTAAAGCCAAAGGTAAGCCGCGAGTTGTGCGACAACTGCGGCGTGTGCGCGGAAGTGTGCCCGATGGGCTCGATACCGAAAGACGATGTTTTCACCTATACAGGCATATGTATAAAATGCGGAGCCTGCGAGAAAAAATGCCCGAACGGGGCGAGATATTACGATGATCCGGGATATATCTATCACAGGACCGAGCTTGAAGAGGGATATCCGGAACCGAAAGAAAATGAGGTTTTCCTTTAAAATATGAAACAGTTGTATGCAGACGTTATAGTTGATATTTCAATAAGCAGGCTTGACAGGAGCTTTCAGTATAAAGTACCCGAAGGACTTGTTCCGAAGGTAACGGAGGGCTCGAAGGTCAAAGTGCCGTTTGGAAAGGGCGGAAGGCTTGTCGACGGATATATAGTCGGTTTCGGATACGATCCGAAATGTGACGAAAATATAATAAAACTCATAGACAGCTGTCCGGACAACTATATAACCGCGGAGGAAAAGCTGATACAGCTTGCGGTGTGGATAAGAAGGACTTACGGTTCTACTTTTATACAGGCTTTGAAAACGGTCCTGCCGGTAAAAGAGAAGAGAAAGCGCAAGCCGCGTAAAAGCGACGGCGATGATACAAATGCCGAATTTTTAGAAGAGCTGTATATAAAAAAAGAAATACCAAAGCTGAATGAAGAACAGCAGCGCGTTTATGACGGAGTAAGAGACGAGCTGTATTCAGGACGGAAAAGACCATGCCTCATAAAAGGCGTGACCGGCAGCGGCAAGACTCATATATATATGAAGCTTATTGAAGATGTTTTCAGCGAAGGGAAACAGGCTATACTGCTTATTCCGGAAATCTCTCTTACATGGCAGACGGTGTCGAGATTTTATGAATGCTTTGGAAGCAAAGCCGCGGTGCTCCATTCCAGAATGTCAAAAGGCGAGAAGGCCGATCTTATGGACAGGATAAAGGCCGGAGACGTAAAGCTTGTCATAGGCCCGCGTTCCGCGCTGTTCGTGCCGTTTGAAGATCTTGGGATAATTATTATTGACGAGGAGCAGGACAGCTCGTATCAGAGCGAAAAAACGCCGAGGTATCACGCAAGAGAGACGGCTGAGAAGAGAGCCGGGATAGAGGACGCATTTTTGATAATGGGCTCGGCGACCCCGTCGCTTGAGGCAAGATACCGCTGTGACGCTGGCGGATATGCTATGTTCGAGCTTAATAGTAGATTTGCCGGAGCGGATATGCCCGATGTAAGGATCGTGGATATGCGAAAAGAGCTTCGTTCAGGACGAAGGGCGATATTAAGCGCGGAGCTTCAAGGCATGATAGCCGAAAGGCTTGAGAAAAAAGAGCAGGTCATACTTTTTTTGAATAAACGGGGGCATACGGGATATTATACATGCCGGTCATGCGGCTATGTGCTGAAATGCCCGCATTGCGACGTCGCGCTGACATACCACAGCAACGGCCTTTTGATGTGCCATTACTGCGGATATACGCACCCGATGATGGAGACGTGTCCGAAGTGCGGTTCTCCGTATATAGGCGGCTTTAGAGTTGGAACGCAGCAGGCCGAGGAAGCCGTAAAGAAGATATTTCCGAAAGCGTCGGTTATCCGTATGGACAGGGATACGACGACCAAAAAAGACAGTCACGAAAAAATACTTAAAAGCTTTGCGGACGGCGAGGCCGACATACTTATAGGAACCCAGATGATAGTAAAAGGTCATGATTTCCCGAACGTTACCCTCGTTGGTATCCTTGCGGCGGACATGTCGCTTTACGCCGGCGATTTTCGCGCGGCTGAAAGGACGTATCAGCTTATCGTGCAGGCGGTCGGACGGGCAGGCCGGGGAAGCTCGGCGGGCTGCGGCATAATACAGACTTACGATCCTGAGAATCATGTCATTCAGGCGGCCGCGCTGCAGGACTACGAAGCTTTTTATAATGAAGAGATAGAAAATAGAATGGTAATGCGTTATCCGCCGGCGGGCTGCTTTATGTCCGTGCACGGCGAAGCCGCCGATGAGCAAAGGCTGCTGAACGCGATGACGCATATAAGAAAATATATTGAGAACCTTAAAACCGGAGGCGCCGTAGTGCTGGGGCCGGCGCCGGAAACTGCCGCGAAGCTGCGCGATAAATACAGAATGGTCATATATATAAAAACCTCACAGCTTGACAAAACGGTCAGGATAAGGCAGTATACGGAAAAATATATTGCTATCAACAGCGGCTTTAACGGTATAAATATCCAGTTTGCATTAAACGATTAGGAGAAGGAAATGGCGATAAGAAACATAAGGGTCATAGGAGATCCGGTACTTACAAAGACAAGCAAAAAAGTAGAAAAAATGACTCCAAGGACAAAGGAGCTTATAAAGGACATGTTTGAAACGATGTATGAGGCCAACGGCGTAGGCCTTGCCGCTCCTCAGGTCGGAGTTTTGAAGCGCATAGTCGTTATAGATACCGGAATGGAGGAAAGAGAGCCTCATCTTTTGATTAATCCCGAGATAATAGAAACCGACGGCGAACAGACCGGACAGGAGGGGTGTCTGAGCCTTCCGGGTAAATACGGAGAGGTTACGCGCCCGTTGCATGTAAAGGTAAAGGCGCAGGATATCGACATGAATGAATTCGTGCTTGAGGGCGACGAGCTTCTTGCAAGGGCTATATGCCATGAGTGCGATCATCTGGACGGCATACTTTATTCCTCGAAGCTTAACGGGGAGCTTATGGACGTTTCAGATGACGGAGAGCAGGAAGAAGAGTAATGTTTTATAAAAACAACAGGAGGGTCTCGGCTTGAAACTTGTATTTATGGGAACGCCGGATTTTGCGGCGAGGATTTTTTCTGCGCTTTTAGATTCAGAGCATGAAATATTATGTGCTGTAACGCAGCCGGACAAGCCTAAGGGCAGAAGCGGACAGCTTCAGCCGTCAGAAGTCAAGGAGGAAGCGCTTCGCGCCGGAATTCCGGTATTTCAGCCGGAAAAAATGAAAGCGCCCGAAACTTTCGATGAGATAGCCGGATATGGACCGGACGCGATAATCGTCGCGGCTTATGGAAAAATAATACCTAAGAGTATTTTAGAGCTGCCGAAATACGGCTGCATAAACGTACACGCTTCGCTTCTTCCGAAATACAGAGGCGCCGCGCCGATACAATGGTCGATACTCAACGGCGACGAAAAGACCGGCGTAACGATAATGCAGATGAACGAAGGACTTGATACGGGCGATATCATTTCGCAGAGCGAAATCATCATAGATAAAAAAGAGACGTCGGACTCGCTGTTTGACAAGCTTGCTGAAGAGGGGGCAAGGCTTCTTATAAAAACGCTTAAGGATATCGAAGAAGGAAAAGCGTCGAGGACTCCGCAGCCTGCGGAAAGCACGACAGAATACGCGCGTATGATAACAAAAGAAGACGGCCGTATAGACTGGAGCCTGCCGGCGGAAAAAATAGAGCTTCTTGTACGCGGAATGAATTCATGGCCGGGCGCGTTTTCATTTATGGACGGAAAAAACGTCAAGATATGGGATTGCGATGTGATAAGCGGCGATCCGGGCGAAGCGGCCGGAACTATAGTTTGCGCGGATAAAAACGCGCTTACTGTACAGACGGGTTCCGGTCAGATAAAAATAAACGAGCTTCAGCTTCAGGGCAAAAAGCGTATGGCGTTCGACGCGTTTCTGCGCGGGTGCCGCTGGGAAGCAGGTATGAAATTTGGTGAATGAAAATATCGATTTGAGGGCGCTTGCGCTTGAAACATTGCTTACGGTTAAAAAAAGCAGGGCAAAGCTTGGTGATGTTTTGAATCAGGAGCTTAAAAAATACGGATATCTTTCAAAGGAAAAACGCGCGTTTTATACGAGGCTTACGGAAGGTACGCTGGAGCAGAAAATGCTGCTCGATCATTTTATAGGAATATATTCAAAAACGCCGGTTAGAAAGTTAAAGCCGGTCGTCAGGAATATTTTAAGGCTTGCTTTTTATCAGATAATATATATGGATTCTGTCCCGGACAGCGCGGCGGTCAATGAGGCCGTTAAACTGACCGTGAAAAAAGGCTTTGGACCGCTCAAAGGTTTTGTCAACGGAATTTTAAGAAGCGCGGTGCGGGAGCCTGAGCGTATGCGGCTGCCGGACAGAGAGGATATCTTAAGATATATTTCGGTAAAGTATTCTATGCCTGAATTTATAGTAAAGCAGTGGCTTGAAGAATACGGAGCCGGAACAACTGAAAAGATATGCGGGTCATTCCTGAAAGATAAAAAGACGTCGATAAGGATAAGAGGCTGCAAGGGAGATGTTAAGGAATGTATTTCCCTTCTTGAAAGCGACGGCGTAAATGTTGAAAAAGCGCCGTATCTTAACTGCGCATATTATATTTCAGGGTATGACAGGCTGTATGAGCTTGAAGCCTTCAGGCGTGGAATGTTTGCAGTTCAGGACGTCAGTTCAATGCTTGCGGTAAGCGCGGCGGGTATACGTCCGGGAGATATGGTGCTTGACGTATGCGCGGCGCCGGGCGGTAAATCAATGTTTGCTGCCGATGAATGCAAAGATTCGGGAAAAGTCATTTCGCGTGATATTTCCGAAAGGAAAACGGAACTTATAGAAGAAAATGCTCGCAGGTGCGGCATAACAAATATACGGACAGAGGTTTGGGACGCTTCCGTTTTTTCTCCGGAAATCAGAGAGCGCATGGACGTGGTACTCGTCGACGCGCCGTGTTCAGGCTACGGGATAATCGGTAAAAAACCTGATATAAAGTACAACGCGTCGCCTGAAAAGCAGGAAGAGCTGGCGAAGATACAGAAAAAAATACTCGATAAGGCGGCGGGATATGTTCGTCCGGGCGGGCGGCTCATATTCAGCACATGCACGATATCGAAGATGGAAAACGAGGAAAACGTAAAGACGTTTTTAGAGGATAACGCGGGATTTAAGCCGCTGGATTTGACGGAAGCACTGCCGGAGGAGATCTGGAAAAACAGCGCTGATACCGCAAAGGACGGTTATATACAACTCCTGCCGGGCGTACACGACTGCGACGGATTTTTCATAGCGGGGTTTATAAAATGACAGACATCAGGTCAATGTATTTAGATGAACTTAAGAACGTGATGGCGCAGCTTGGCGAAAAGCCTTTCAGGGCGGCGCAGCTTTTTTCATGGCTGCATGAAAAACAGGCTGAAAGCTATGACGAGATGTCAAATCTTTCGTCTGCGTTAAGGCAGAAATTGTCGGAAGAATTTCGTCTTGTCACTTTGAAGCAGGCCGACTGCCTCGTATCAAAAAAGGACGGCACGCGGAAATATCTTTTTGAGCTGCCGGACGGAAATGTTATAGAGAGCGTGCTTATGAAATATCATCATGGCAACTCGGTATGTATTTCATCTCAGGTCGGGTGCTCGATGGGGTGCGCGTTCTGCGCGTCTACGATAGGCGGTAAGGTCCGGGATCTGGCGGCGTCCGAAATGTTGGAGCAGATATACAGGATACAAAAGCTAACCGGAGAGAGGGTCTCGAACATCGTCGTCATGGGTTCGGGCGAGCCGTTTGACAACTATGATAATCTGATAAGGTTTATAAAGCTGGCGTCAGATGGCAAAGGTATGAACATAAGCATACGCAACATAACGGTATCGACCTGCGGCATAGTTCCGAAGATGTACGAATTCGCTGACGAAAAACTGCCGGTAACGCTTGCGGTATCGCTGCATGCTTCAAATGACGATGAAAGAAAACAGCTCATGCCAATCGCTAAAAGATATTCCGTGAAGGAAGTTATGCGTGCGGCAAAAAATTATTTTGAAGTCACGGGAAGGAGAGTTACTTTTGAATATGCGCTCGTGGCCGGAAAGAATGATTCAAAAGACGACGCGGACAGGCTTTCCGCGTTGTTGAAAGGCTTTCCATGTCATGTGAATCTTATACCGGTGAATCCTGTAAACGAAAGAAATTTCAGGCCGCCGCGTGGTGATGAAACTGTGAATTTTCAAAATAAACTTGAAAAAAACAGAATTAATGTTACTATTAGAAGGGAAATGGGCAGCGATATAAACGGTGCCTGTGGCCAGTTACGTAAGAGCTATATTTCAAAAATCCAGAATTGATGTTTTTACGGAAATCCCACAAAAAGAATTTTCTTGGAGTAATAAAAGCATGAAAGTTTTTTCTGCGACGGATACGGGGAAGATCCGTTCGATCAATCAGGATTTTATATTTGTTTCAACAGATCCGGTAGGAAACCTGCCGAATCTTTTTGTGGTTGCTGATGGAATGGGCGGACATAATGCCGGAGACTTCGCTTCGCATTATGGCGTTTCCGTGATGGTTGAAACTATAAGAAAAGATACAAATTTTAATCCTGTAAAGATAATAAGAAACGGAATATCTTCGGCGAACGCTGAAATATGGAAAACAGCACATGAAGACAGCGCAATGGCGGGCATGGGAACGACTATGGTTGCCGCTTCGGTTGTCGGAGACTATTTATATATTGCTAATGTAGGCGACAGCCGGCTTTACCTGTTGGATGATAATATAACGCAGATATCGCAGGATCATTCGCTTATAGCCGAAATGGTCAGGCTTGGGGAATTAAGTCCCGAGGAAGCGAAAAATCACCCGGATAAGAATATCATCA
>DVOP01000101.1 GCA_018713465.1 Candidatus Alectryocaccobium stercorigallinarum
AGTCCAAGAAAGGAAGACGATATACCAATTGCTCCACCATTATACAGCTTAAGCAACAAGATGGATAATTCCTTACTGGCTGTAAGGGATATTAACCATAAATATATTGTAGTAAAAAGGAGAAAAGAAAAATGTTTTCCGGAATGCCACCAGGCGTGATCGCAATCTTTATAGGAATAATCGCATTTGTAGTTTTATGTATTGTCTTTAAAAAAGGCTTTCTCATCCCGCTTATAGGCGGAATGCCGATATTCATTTTCGGGCTTTACTTCTTTGTAGACGCCCTTGACCATCTTAACGGCTTTGTAAACTGGGCGTCCGGTCAGATAACAGGGGATTACGACAGATATCTCAGCCAGAAAAACGACGCTCTTATTTTCATGGTCATAGGCGGAATACTTATCCTGCTGGGAATCATATTCGCCATCAAGAACGGAAATAATAAAAACAGCAACGTTTATACAAACAATCACTACGAAGCTTCTTCAGGTTCAGCATTTATGTGTCAAAGCTGCGGCAAGATAATTCCGGCCGGCACAAAATTCTGCCCGCACTGCGGCGCGCCGGTCAATACTGTACCGGCAGGTCAGTTTAACCCCAACTTTGAAACACAGGCTAAAAATACTGAAAACACAAAACCCGAAATCAAGAGCGAGCCTAAGGTAAATAAAAACGTATGTCCTAACTGCGGGGCAAAACGAAGTGCATCCGAAAAATTCTGCGGAAAATGCGGCGCTAAATTTGAATGATTCAAAAAAGAACTCCATCAGGGTACGCATCCTTTTGGAGTTCTTTTTATTGACTATGCATTCTCCTTTTGATAAATTACATAATGTGAAAAGGAGATGAAACAATGTATCACTATGATTATGAAACAAATGGAACCTGTTCTATTCTTGTAAGCCTTGACCTCGACGGCGACAAGGTTCACAACATAAACTTTACAGGCGGCTGCAACGGAAATTTAAAAGCCATTTCAAAGCTTGTAGAGGGCATGACGGTAGATCAGATAGAAAGTACGCTGTCAGGCAATACATGCGGCAGCAAACCGACATCATGCGCCGACCAGCTCGCAAAAGCAGTACGCGCGGCGTATAACGCAAGCACTCAGCTGCCGCAATGACCGTTTCCTGCGCAGCCATGCCTGTCCTCTCCGCAATGACCTCCATGTCCGCCGCAGTCATGTCCATGCCCGCCGTGGTCATGATGGCTGCACTGAACATCAGGATTATAGGTAAGGCTTCCGCCTATAAACGATTTTACCGCTTCATCAGCGTTTCCGGAAACTCCGCCGTATAATTCTATTCCTGCCGCAGCAAGCGCGTTCCTTGCGCCTCCGCCTATACCGCCGCAGATAAGGACGTCTGCATTTAATCCTGAAAGCAGTCCTGCCAGCGCTCCGTGACCGTTTCCGTTCGTATCGATCACCATTTCTTTGACTATCCTGCCGTCTTCAACATCATACACCTTAAAATGTTCAGAATGTCCGAAATGCTGAAAAATCTCTCCGTTTTCATAAGTAACCGCTATTCTCATCGCGTTTTCCCCTTTCCTTTCAACGGTCTGACATAAGTCAGCCGAATTAATTTTCATACACTTTCTGCTGCAATTATAAATCTCGGTGCCGTCGCAGAACCTGTAATTTCCTCCGGATATATGCAGCGCCTTTCCGTTTACGATGCTGTCCGCGATCTTTCCTCTTGCCGATTCGTATATTTCGGTCACGGTAGTTCTTGAAATATCCATCTGCTTCGCGCACTGTTCATGTGTGAATTTTTCCAGATCTATAAGACGTATCGCTTCAAATTCGTCAAGCGTCAGACAGTTTCTTTCGCCGCATGCTATCCCCTCCGGCACAAAGCTTTCATAGTCCGGCTCGGAACACACTCTCCTGCATCTGCTCGGTCTTGCCACCCGCTCACCTCCTATAGATTTCCGTCATATGTCGAAAACTATAATACTACCGTTTCACCATAAAATCAATATATTCTCCAAAACTGCTGCTTTTTTCCGTAAAATAATTTTATTCCTGCAGACTGTCCGATCGTCTATATACAAAAATCATGCAGGTGATATCTTATCTGCCTGCCCGCTTGCTGCGCCGCATTATAAACTCACAGCATAGCTGTTCTCTGTACTTTGCAGCCAAATGTCCGCCCATGCAGGCACGCAGCTGCTTAACGTCCTTGGCGCAGCAAAAAGGCGGCGCAGCAAAAGCCGCGCCGCCAAAAACATTAAATCAAACATATATAATTACAGTTTCCAAACACCGGAAGTCCTTTAATGTATAAGCGTGATCGACTGGAAAAGCGTAGCCAAGGTATTAGCTACCGTTGACATACTCTTGATAAAGATATCGAGCGCCACTCCGACAACGTCTTTTCTTGTATCTCCGACTGTATCGCCTGTAACTGCCGCCTTATGAGCCGCTGTTCCTTTACCGTAGCCTTCCAGCTCTCCTGCCTCTATATATTTCTTAGCGTTATCAAACGCACCGCCCGAGTTTCCCATGAAGATCGCTCTGGGAATAGCGACTATTGTCGCGCCTACAAGAAGACCGCCGACAAATGAAACGCCGAAAATGAATCCGCCTACTACCGGTATGCACATTGAAAGAATCGACGGGAAAAGCATTTTCTTAAGCGCCTGATTAGCAGCTGTATGGATCAGCTGGTTATAATCCGGTCTTACCGTTCCTTCAATAACTCCAGGGATCGCAAGAAGCTTGTCGCCTTCGTCAGCCATAAGCTTAGCGGACTCTATAGTATTGTCCGTAAGCAGAGCTGAGAAATATTCGATAAGCGCTCCGCCGATGATTCCGCCCGCGATAACAGTAAAGGAAGCGATATTAAGTACCGGTTCCGCATCTCCGGAAGCATAATTGCCTACATAAGCAGTAATAAGCGAAACTGTAGCAAACGCTGCCGATCCGATCGCAAAGCCTTTTCCGATTGCAGCAGTTGTATTTCCTACAGAGTCAAGCTTATCTGTTATAACTCTTACTTCAGGAGCAAGGTGGCAGGACTCCGCAAGTCCGCCGGCATTGTCCGCAATAGGCCCGAACGCGTCGATCGATACCGTAGCGCCTACAAACGAAAGCATACCAAGCGCTGAAATAGCAATGCCATATGTTCCGCAGATCCTTCCTGAAAGGAAAAGAGCCACGCCGATAACAAGTATGGGAAGAAGGCATGAACGCGAGCCGATAGCATCGCCCTTGGTAATAACGAAGGCTTCGCCCTCTGTAGCCATTTCCGCAAGAGTTTTTGTAGGTTTATATTTATCTGACGTATAATATTCTGTAATAATTCCGATTGCAACACCGCTGGCAATGCCAAACGCAGCCGAAAGCCACGGAGAAACCCATCCGAGTATCATTTCTGAATATGTATTCTGCGAGAACATTACATAGCTTATAATGAGTCCGAAAATAAGAGTCAGCCCCGCTGAAAGCCACTGTGCGAGATCCAGCTCTTTTGACGGATCCTCTCCCATCTTCCTTGCTGAAGCTATTCCGAGTCCGAGAACGCATCCTAAAAGTCCAAGCCCGGCAAAAACAACAGGGAAGATGATCATATTAGCATATGTCGCTTCCGAAATGTCTACATATGAGCTTATAAACAATGAAACAGCTATCATTATCGATGAAGCCATTGTAGCAACAAAGCTCTCAAGAAGGTCTGAGCAGTTTCCCGCTATATCGTTTACATTATCGCCTATGAAGTCCGCTATAACGTTCGGAACACGGCTGTCATCCTCAGGCATATCATGACGTATTTTTGCGAGAATATCGGATGAAATATCAGCAGCCTTTGTATAGTTGCCGCCGGCAACACGATTGAACATCGCGACTATAGAGCATCCGAGCGAATACGTGGTGATCCTCATAAGAGACGGATTGCATTCAAGATTGGCTACAAGTCCGTGGCCTGTAAGATCCGGGCTTACTCCCCACGCGAACAAAACTATAAGAAGACCCAAAATACCGAAGGCCTGAACGGAAATTCCGCTTACGCTTCCTCCCGAAAGAGCCACCTTAACGGTTTCGCCTATATTAAGCGTTTCCTTAGCTCTGTTTGCGGTACGGACGTTGGCGTATGTAGCGCATTTCATTCCGATTATACACGCGCAGCTGCTCATCGCTCCGCCGATAATAAACGTAATTCCGCTTGTAGCCTCAATGAAAAGGCTGAACACAAGAGCTATTATTATATAAGCTATTATAATAACCCTGAATTCCGCTTTCAGGAAGGTGTTGGCCCCGCTACGGATTATAGCGGCCATCTCGACCATATCATCCGTTCCCTCAGGCAGCTTTTTCACCTTTCTGAAGTTGTATAGCACAAACAAAAGCGCTATTACAACAACAGCCAACGTAGCAAGC
>DVOP01000102.1 GCA_018713465.1 Candidatus Alectryocaccobium stercorigallinarum
TGCATAGGCTGCGGCGCGTGCGTCGGTGAATGTACAATGGGGCTTATAAGTATAGTCAACGGGAAAGCGGAAATCCCGGATACTTCATGTATCAGATGTGGACATTGCTTTGCGGTATGTCCTGTTAACGCGGTTTCGATAAAGGGATATGAGAAGGCGGAATATGATGAAATAGAAAATGACGGTCCGGTCTTAGATCCTGAAGAGCTGCTGAAAGCTATGAAGCAGAGGCGTTCGATAAGGAATTTTACAGATAAAAAAGTAAGCGGCGAGCAGATGGAAAAAATACTCGAGGCTATTAAATACGCGCCGACCGGCAGGAATTCTCAGAATGTTATTCTAACTTTAATAGAGGACAAGCTGCCGGAATTTACGTTGCATACGATGGAGATACTTAACGAGCTTCCTGACAATATTCCGGACGGCGTGTCGGACTACATGAGAAATACGATAAAAATGTATCAGCCGCGCTGGAACCAAATGCTTACAAGATATAAAGAAAAGGGCGTGGACAGATTGTTTTTTAAAGCGCCGTCAGTTCTCGTTATATCGGCAAAAAGCGATGTTGATGGAGCAATCGCCGCGGCGTACGCCGAGCTTATGATAAATTCGCTTGGCCTTGGCTGCGTATATGTAGGGTTCGTTAAGATAGCTTCTTATGACAAACGCATAAAGGAATATCTGAATATACCAAGCGGATATGACATAGCCTGCACGCTTGCGATCGGACATCCGAATGTAAAATTCAGAAGGACGGCGCAGAGGAAAGACAGAAGACTGACAAGATTATAAGGCATAACGGAGAGCAAAGAATGATATATGTACAGACACATTCGACCGACCCGACATGGAATTTAGCGGTCGAGGAATACTGCCAGAAGCAGCTGACGCAGTTCGACGAGATATTTATGCTTTGGCAGAACGACAATTCGATAATTGTGGGCCGGTATCAGAACATGGCGCGCGAGATAAACATAGAGGCGGCCCGCAGGCTGAACGTAAAGGTCGTGCGGCGTTCGACCGGAGGCGGTACGGTTTATCATGATCTTGGAAATTTGAATTTCTCATACATAGTACCGTGTACAAACCCGGAGGAGCTGAACCTGAAAAAGCTTTCGCAGCCTATAATGAAGGCGATGAATTCGATGGGGATAAACGCCGAGATAAGCGGGCGCAACGATTTGACGCTCAACGGAAAGAAGATTTCCGGTACGGCGCAGTCGCTTGTAAAAAAACGTTTTTTACATCATGGGACGCTGCTGTTCGATTCAAATTTGAATGTGCTTCAGGAGGTCCTGAACGTCGATCAGACAAAACTCGTATCAAAGGGGATATCCTCTGTGAAAAGCAGGGTGACGAATATAAAAGCTGAACTTGGCTTGGAGATGGATATAAAGGAGTTTTGGAGCGGATTAAAGCAGGGGCTTGATATAGTGGGAGAATATAAGCTTTCCGGGGAAGATATTAACGAAATACGAAAGATACAGCAGGAAAAATACGCCGCGTGGGATTGGAATATAGGAAAAGAGCCGCCGTTCGCGTTTAAAACGGAGAAGCGCTATACGGCGGGACTGCTCACGCTTAAGTATAATGTCGAAAAGGGACAGATAAAGAACTGCGCCGTATCGGGAGACTTTTTGGGTCTGGCGGATATAGGCGAATTTGAAGCGGCGATAGATGGAGTAAGCTTCGAACCGGAAGCGGTAAGGAAAGTCCTTGATAATATCGATACGGCTATGTATCTTGGAGGGATAACAAAAGATGAATTCGTTGACTGTATGTTTGGAGAGACCGTTGTATAAATAAAATATTTGATAAATTAAAACGCCTGACTTCCTTCGGGAAATCAGGCGTGATTTACAATGTGGTCAGCGCATTATCCAGATAAGAAGTCCCGAGAATCCGCAGCCGATACATGCGCCGGTGCAGTCGATAAAGACGTCTTTAAGGGCAGCCGCACGTCCCGATACAAACATCTGATGATATTCGTCGGTGGCGGCAAAGCCTCCGCAGATGAGCATTGTCATGAAAAACAGACTGAAGCCTTTTAAGCCGCAGGCCCGAAGCGGCAGCATGACCGAGAATGCAAGTATAGCGTATTCTGTCATGTGCGCTCCTTTTCTGACATAATATTCATATTTTTCTACTCTTGCGTCTATCTCTTCTTCGGACCAGTCGGAATTGGTTATTTCATCGACCAGCATTACGATACCCTTAGTGACTTTCCGGCTCAACGAAGACGATTCTATGCTTGTCTGGCTCGAAAAATTAAATATCATAAAAGCGATAAGAGCCGCCGGGATAAAGCTTAAAATTATTTTAAAGATCCTTGCTACAATATTCATATGTTTTATTTTTGGTTTTGATTGTTAAATACTTATAAAATACGGTTTGCTGATTTGTTTATTATAATCAGTGAGTGTATGAAAATCAATCTTTTCAAATTAAAATGAACAAATATAGTTTATGAGCGGAGCGCTGTTTTTGAATACAAATAAGTGATAATTATTTTATTTTTTAGTGTATAATAAATATATGAACGCAGTGCAAACAGGATATTTTAGGAGGGAATGCGAATGAAAGTTTTTGAGATATGCTTTAGTCCGACCGGAGGAACAAAAAATGTGCTGGAAGCGCTGGACAGTGGTTTGGCTGACGAAAGAGAATTTGTTGATCTGACGGACGGTAAAACGAAATTTTCTGATGCTTCTGTAGGAAAAGATGATATCGCGGTGATAGCAGTTCCGTCATACGGCGGGCGCGTGCCGTATCCGGCAGTCGAAAGACTTGCGGAGATCCGGGGAAACGGAGCAAAGGCTGTTTTGTTATGCGTTTATGGAAACCGGGCGTATGAAGATACTCTTGCGGAATTGCAGGATACCGCAAAGCAGGCGGGATTTTGCATTGTCGCGGCCGTCGCAGCGATAGCTGAACATTCAATAGCCCGTGAGTTTGCCGCAGGACGTCCGGACGGAGAGGACATTGAGAAGCTTCGCGAATTTGCTGATAAAATAAAGGAAAAGATAGGAGCGGGAAACAGTTCTGAACCGGAAATTCCGGGGAACCGGCCTTATAAAAAGCGCGGCGGCTCAGGTATGGTTCCGAAGCTGACAGAGGAATGCGTTCAGTGCGGCTTGTGTGCAAAAAAATGTCCGGTACAGGCTATATCGCTTAACGATCCGAAGGAAGTAGATGGCAGTAAGTGTATATCATGCATGCGCTGCGTATATATTTGCCCGCATTCAGCGCGAAAAGTAAACAGCGATATGCTGGAGGGCGTAAGAGCTATGCTGAAAAAAGTTTGCTTGGATAGAAAAGAGGCAGAGCTGTTTATTTAAAGCATAGATACAATAAAACCTGTTTGATAAATGTTAACATATATGTTAACATTGCTACAGAGAGGTAAGAGTATGAATGAGCAGCGCAAACGGCAGAAAATCATATCACAGCTTGTTGAAGCCCGTTTGGAGCAAGGCGTTTCGCAGGCGGAACTGGCAAGACGGCTGGGGATACAGCGTTCCGGCATTAACCGTCTTGAAAGCGGGGCACAGAATCCAACGCTTGATATGATACTGAAGATCGCCTCGGCGCTGGGGAAAGATGTTTCGCTGAAATTGGACGATAAGGAGGAGCCTATGAGTAATGTTTACAGTCTTCGCATTTACGATACGGAACTCATGCGCTTTTCCATGGAAAAACATGGATTGTCAGGTTTGGTAGCGGAAATATTATATATCAACGAGGATCAGGCATATTTGCTGCCTTTGGATATGGAATGCACCGGAGAAGGCGTTATACATTGGCTGGAGCGGCGTGTCATTCCAAAAAACCGCGCCTTTGTAGATGAGATCTTGAAAACCTTGGGGCTAAGTCAAAGTGATACTAAGGGGATAATCGACGTTTGCAAAGGATTGTCATTAAACGACAGTTATTGGGTAGTACCGGAAGGATTTGAAGGAAAATTTTCACAATATAATCTTTATGAAAATCGGTTTTCAGAAATACTGGCTTTAGTGGCTTATACCGGAGCGGGCGGCAGCCGTCAGGCTTTTACAACATCTCCGGAACTGACTACCGGCGGAATGCTGCCAAAGGCATGGCGTTATGTAGAGCATGATGGGATATATCTCTATAAGGGAGGCACGAAAGGCGCGTCAAATGCGGGGCGGGAGCCGTACTGTGAGTATTATGCTTCGCAGATCGCTGAAACAATGCGTCTTAACGCCGTGCGTTATGATTTGGAGAAATGGAAAGGCATTACCGCATCCAAGTGTGCTTTGTTTACAAATATAGATACAGCATATATTCCTGTCGGACGTATTGTCCGAAGCGGTGGAATTGCCGGCTGTCTTGAATACTATGATAAGCTGGGGACGGAATTTTCCGAGCAGATCCGCAGTATGCTGGTATTTGACGCACTGGTATATAACGAGGATCGGCATTTTGGAAACTTTGGAGTTCTGCGGGATAATCACAGCGGGAATATTATTTCGCCTGCACCTATTTTTGACAATGGGTTGTCTTTGTTCTGCTATGCAGGAAAAGAAGATTTTGAGAACTTGGACGAGTATGCAAAAACCCGTTCCAATCCCTACAATATTTCATATGAAGAGATTTGCGCGGAGGTAATGGGGTCAAAGCAGAAAGAGCAGCTTCGCCGAATGATCGGATTTAGATTTGTCAGACATAAAAACCTGAATCTTCCGGAAGAGCATTTGCAGGCTATCGAGAAGCATTTGGAAAAGCGGGTGCGTAAGCGTCTTGCTATTCCT
>DVOP01000103.1 GCA_018713465.1 Candidatus Alectryocaccobium stercorigallinarum
ATGTACGCCCTTGGCCTTCTGGCCAAAAATATGGCCGATTATTCAAACCCCGGGCAGGAGGAAATCTCCGAAGAATCCGCCGGCGATGACGGCAAACAAAAAGACGAGGCGGAATAAACTTTGACGACTTAACCCAAACATCAAAACCGCAACAGACTGCCAGCTTAAAAACCGGCAGTCTGTTTACTTTAACAAACTTATTTCAGTATTTACATCACTTTGTCTGAGGCAGCTTGAACGAGCTTTTAAGCGAAACTATCCTGTTGAACACCGGCTCGCCCGGCTTTGAATCCTTATAATCCACGCAGAAAAATCCGTTTCTTACAAACTGGAACTTGTCGTACGCCTTTGCGTCGGCAAGAGATTTTTCTACTAAGCAGTTCGTGCGCACTTCAAGCGAATTCGGATTGATGTTCATGCTTCCGTCTTCCTCATTGTATACGCCCTTGCTCTCGTCGATAAGGTTTTCATACAGTCTGCATGTCGCTTTTACCGCGTTTACCGAAGAAACCCAGTGTATAGTGCCTTTGACCTTGCGGCCGTCCGGACTGTTTCCTCCGCGGCTCGCCGGATCATATGTACAGTGTACAACAATCACATTTCCGTTTTCATCTGTTTCATATCCCGTGCATTTAACAAAGTAAGCGTTCATCAGCCTTACCTCGTTTTCAGGATATAACCTGAAATATTTTTTAGGCGGCTCCACCATAAAATCTTCACGCTCGATATATATTTCCTTTGAAAACGTGATAGTACGGCTGCCAAGCTCTTCATTTTCGATATTGTTGCTGACCTCAAGCTCCTCCGTCACACCGTCGGGATAATTGTCTATCACCAGCTTGAGCGGATCGAGCACAGCCATTACGCGCGGCGCTTTAAGCTTCAGATCTTCCCTTATGCAATATTCCAGCATAGCATAGTCGACCGAGCTGTTTTCTTTAGATACCCCGCAAAGATCTACGAACATCTGGATAGATTCCGGCGTAAATCCCCGCCTCCTCAAAGCCGCTATGGACACGAGCCTCGGATCGTCCCAGCCGTCTACCGTTCCGTCCTGGACAAGCTTCTTTATATATCTCTTGCCTGTAACAACGTTGGTAAGATACAGCTTCGCGAACTCTATCTGCTTCGGCGGGTTTTCGAACTCAAGCTCCTGAACGACCCAGTTATAGAGCGGACGGTGATCCTCAAATTCCAAAGTGCATATCGAATGAGTAATACCCTCTATAGCGTCCTCTACCGGGTGCGCGTAATCGTACATAGGATAAATGCACCACTTGTCGCCCGTGTTGTGATGATTCAGATGGGCTACCCTGTATATTACCGGATCGCGCATATTGATATTAGGCGACGCCATGTCTATCTTAGCGCGGAGCACCCTGCTGCCGTCTTCGAACTCGCCGTTCTTCATTCTCTCAAACAAATCGAGATTTTCCTCGATCGAGCGGTCTCTGTACGGACTGTTCTTGCCCGGCTTTGTCAGGGTTCCTCTGTATTCGCGTATCTCTTCGGCAGTCAGGTCGCACACATAAGCCTTTCCTTTTTTTATAAGCTTAATTGCGCCCTCATACATCTGCTCAAAATAATTTGAAGCGTAGTAAAGATGGTCTCCCCAGTCCGCGCCGAGCCACTTTATGTCCTTTAAAATCGACTCTACGAACTCCGTGCTCTCTTTTTCGGGGTTGGTATCGTCGAAACGCATATGGAAGGTGCCGTTATATTCCTTGGCAAGCCCATAATTTAAAAGTATCGACTTAGCGTGTCCTATATGCAGATATCCGTTAGGCTCCGGAGGAAAACGCGTACATACGGCGCTGTACGTACCGTCCTCAAGGTCTTTATCTATTATTCTCTCTATAAAATTTCTTGAAACGTTTTCTTTTTCCATAATAATTTTCTCCTGCCCGGCCGCTATTTATATATTGCTTACTTCTTCGACAAGCGCCTGTTTTAAAGCTTCTTTAGCGACTTCATTATCCTGTATTATCTCTTCGCTCGTAACATATTCTTCTTCGGCCTCTATCCTCTTATCCTGTATAGAAACAAGAGCGATCCCCTCAGATATGTAAAGATTTCCCGATACATCTTCGATGAGCGGAACAAATATTATCTCGGTCAAAGTTCCGTCCGAAGATACCGTTTTAATGTCGAATAATCCGAGCTCGCTTTCGTTGAAGCCATCAGGAACATACATTACCGCCTCTTCACCGGACGGCCATTCATATCCCTCCCCGAGCAGATTCCCGCTCCAGTTTTCTGTCATAGACGGGCGCACATAAACTTCCGAATATGAAATATCCGTTTCATTTACGAGCGTTATCTTCATTCCGTCTTTGACCTCCGGGACAGCTTCCGCTTCATCTTCGCCTTCCGATATCTCCTCTGCCGCTTCCGGCTCTTCCTGAACAGAAGTATCCTCAACAACAGCGCCGTTTTCCTCAACTCCGCTTATATCTTCCGTCTCCTGTATCTCTTCGTCAGTGACTTCTTCCTGTATTTCGTCGGTTACAGAACTGTCTTCAGAAACCGAAGACTCTTCCGTGCTCTCTTCCTGCGAAACTTCCTCTTCCGATTCGGAGCCGGACTCAGTTTCAGCGGCGGAGCTTTCGCTGCTTACCTCGGTGACCACGTCGTCGGCCTGAGCCGTAAAAGCAACCGCCATTATCATCACGGCGCAAAGCGCTAACGATATAAGTATCGTTGTTCTCTTTTTCATGCCGTTCACCTCCTAACGAAATATCGAGCCGTCAAAGCCCGGAACAAGCGACTCCCACGAAGACGCTCCTATATATGTAAGGGCAAAGTTCGTGTACTGCTTATACATCGGCGAATCCATATATTTATAGATCTGCCATGAAAACTTCTTGCTCGTTGGCTGCTCGTCATACGCGGAATCATTGTTCCAGACTCCAAGATAAAGTCCGCCCGCCATCTCCGCTTTATGGTCTACATGCCTGTGTACTATAAAGCTGTCGACCATATCGTTGAATTCCGCAAGATAATACGCATACGTTATAGCCGCGGCCTGAAGCGTTTCGTCCTTTTTGCCGTCCGATACAGAAGTGAATCCTGTTTCGGAAAGGATTATCCTGTGCTCCGAGCCATAAGTATCACGTATATAATCAGTCAGTGTCGTAAGGTTCTTCATCGTAAACACGCCTGAATTTATACTGTTCGTAACGTATGACGACGTTGTATTCCAGAAATTCGCGTTAGTAATCGGCGAAGGATACGGGTGGTAAGCCAGACACCATGTTATATCTCCCTCTTTTTCCAGATTCTCCGTAAAATACTCAAGCATGTCCTTTCCCGGCATAGCGCCTTCCCTATCATATGTCCATGCATGGTCGAGCGATATATATATCCTCGCGTTTGAATATACGCTCTTTACACAGTTATAAAGGAGTCTGTATGCGTCCGTATAATAGTCCGCCGCCTGTTTGTCCGACGCGTTTCCGCAGTAATAATACTGAGTATAATCATCTACCTCATTAGCAAGTATCCAGTTTACTACATTGCTCGTAGAATATCTCTCGGCAAGGAAGGTAAACGCCGCTTCAAGCTTCTGTGCCGCTTCTTCCTCGACCGTATTAAAGGCGTAGAATGGATGTCCCGCCGTTCTCGCTCCCGGAAGGATCAGGTCTAACGACTGCGAGTCATACTGCAGGAGCAGTATAAAACTTGTAATTATGCCATTTGACGCCATATTTGCCATTATGGTATCCAGCTGTCTGATATAATCTGCCGAGAAATAATAAGTCTCTCCGTTATATTTATATGGAACAGACCCGTTATAGAAAAGCGTATTCAACGGAACATTTACTACCGTATGGTTTGCTCCGAGCTCTATCGCGTCTTCGGTTATGTTGTAATTTATCTGCAGTCCCTTCTTATTCTCTGTAGTCGGGAACGCGAATGTATTTTCCGCGACCGCCTCCGGATTTGTTATATAAAATCCAGACGAAGCCTGCCAGTATCCGTCGTTCTGCTTTATTCCTACTACAAATTTGCTTGTAAGCAGACTGTCCGCCGTGTCGAGATTAAGAGGCGCGTTCAACGTTACGCTGCCGCTGCCGGAAGCTTCAGCCACGGGCACATCGTTTGGAGAAATATAATCTTTGCCTGCTTCAAGAGCAAAAAGCCCGTATGTTCCGCTGGTCGTAACATTCGATAAAACGACCTGCACGGTATTTCCTCCTGTTATCGTGCAGCTGATATCAGGTGTATCTACAGGTATGTTTATATTCCCGAAATTCTGCTTTGCCCCGTTTAAATATACAAGTTTTCCGCTCGCTGTCTCGGCATAAACATCTATATAATACAGCCCCTGCGAACCATGTTTTGCTATATCGAATACAGCGCTGTATACATTGCCGGATTTTGACCCCGTATACCATGCAAGATCATCTTGCCATCCTTCATCGCTCCAAACTGCAAACCTGACCGTTTTTACGCCCCCGGGTATCTCAACGTCCGATATCGAAGTTTTGTACTTCGTAGCACCGTCTGTCTTTTCTACGGAAACTTCAGAACTTTTTACGGTAAAATTAGCGGTCTCACTCGCCACGCACTGCATGTTGCCTCGCGAGTCTTTTACATATACATCGATATAATAAAGTCCCGTATCATAACCGTGTTTAGAAAGATCTCTGCTGAGCACATATCCGCTGCCCTGCTTTGAAGCGTCATACCAGACAAGATCGTCCTGCCAGTTATTATCGCTCCAAACGGCAACCTGTATCTTTTGTACTCCGTATTCCGCAGATACTCCGTCTACCGAAACTTTGAATGTTCCTTTTGAATTATCTGTCGTGATCTTCGTCTCTTTTGCCGAAGCAACGTCTACGCTGTATGTCGTTCCAGAAAGAAAAACCGGTTCGTTCGCCTTATTATATCCGTATACGTCTATGTAATATTTCCCAAGCGTATTGAAATCAGTGCTTTTATATGTAAGCGATGACGTTCCGTTTTTAGAATCATACTTGCCTGTATACCATATAAGATCGTCCTGCCAGCCCGCGTCGCTCCAAACAGCGTATTTAATTTCTTTTACTCCGCCGGCCACGACTATGTCCTTAAGAGAAACATTGTAATTTGTCGAATTTTTCTCAACGGAAACTTTGCCGGACGAACTGCTGAACGTGAAAGTTTTTCCGTCTATATATCCCATACCGCCGTTCGGATCCTGAACATATACGTCGAAATAATAAAGACCCGTATCATAGCCGTGTCTGCTGATATTTCCGTTTAGTACATAAGAGTCGCCCTGCTTTGTGAGATCATACCATACAAGATCGTCCTGCCAGCCCGCGTCGCTCCAAACAGCGACCTGGACCTTTTTGATCCCAAGATCCGAAACTACGCCTGACGCCTTGACTGTGAATTTCCCCGCTGCATTGTCAGCCGAAAGCTCCACGCTTTCCGCAGATGGAAGGTTTACATAATATACATCTCCTCCAAGATAAAGATATGTGCCTGCTTTGTTTACTGCATACACGTCCACATAATATTTTCCGTACGCCTTAAAATCACTGCTCTTATATGTCAAAGAAGACGTCCCGTTTGAAGCATTGTATGCTCCGTTGTACCAGATAAGATCCGCCTGTTTGTTCACATCGCTCCATACCGCGTATTTTACAGAAGAAACTCCGCCCGGTACTGATATACTGTTCAGCGATACATTGTAATTCGAACCGCTTTTCTCAATATTTACATCGCATTCCGAAACGGTATATGTCACTGTAGTTCCTGACGAATAAACCATAGTTCCGTCCGACATATGCTTATATACGTCAAAATAATAAAGTCCTGTATCATATCCGTGTTTCGATATGTTTCCCTGAATCGAATATGTACCGTCGTCCTGCTTCGCGGCATTATACCACCTAAGGTCGTCCTGCCAGTTGTTGTCGCTCCATACAGCTACTTCTACCTGCTGCATGGCTTCATCATCTTTTACTCCATAAATCTCAACATCAAAACTACCGCTGCCGTTGTCATACGCAACCGAGCAGCTTTCTGCTTCCTGCGCACCCTGTTCTCCTGACGGCTCGGCATGCACGCATATAGAACATGCCATTATAAAACACAGCACGAACGAAAGTATCCGAATTTTCTTTCCCAATTTACAGTTCTCCCAATGTATATGCCTCAGGCATATTTTTAGTAATAACATTATAATTACTGTTTCAGTTAAAATCAACCTTTTAAGAGCGTTGTTTTTGTCAAAAATATGCAAAACAAAAAGAGCGTCCGTTTTAAGAACGCCCTGCAAAAAAACCCGGAAAACCATATGGCTCCGGGCTTTTTGAATATTCTTGATATATTGCTCTGATTATCTCTTTGAGAACTGCGGAGCGCGACGAGCGGCTTTAAGACCGTATTTCAATCGTCTGAGCGATGATTTTCCTTGATATTCCGGGCTTTTTTGAGCCTCGGCCCCTCGGTTGTCCTATTCCTTAACCAAAAAACAGGCCACTTTTACGAGGGGACAGCTTGATGAAAT